>QHOJ01000308.1 GCA_003218735.1 Verrucomicrobiota bacterium | reverse complement strand
CCCGCCAAATTTTCCGAGAGCAATGATAGTCAATTGCTCGCTTCCAAGAAGCTTGATCACGAAGAGGAGGCAGGCTTCAGCAAGTGCCGCAAGTTCGGTCTGGGGCCCGCTAAGAGCGCTAAGATTTAACACATCGCGAAGGAGAATTCGGAGCAATTGGGTTTGACGATAAGCGCGGACGGCATCGAAACTCGCCCCGCCCAAATTCAACAAGTTGAGACGGCGCAGGTGTTCCTCAAGTGTGATTGCCTGGTCGACTTGTTCTCCGCTCGTGATTTCTTCGAGGAGTTGCGGCCGCCGAATCAAAAGTTCGCTCGCAAAACGGCTCGCATCGAAAGTCTTTACCAACAGTTCGAGCAATCGAGGATTTGTTACGAGAAGTTCGAAGAGCAAACTGCGTAAGCCGTACACTTCTACAAAACGAACGAATTGATTAAGTGTCATGTCCGGATCGGCCGCTCTCGTGAGCCATTCGAGCAAAACCGGACGCAGTTTGCGAAATATTTGGCGCGTGCGTGGCGCAATGTGGAAACCCGTAGGGCCTTGTGCCAGATCGCCGAGCGCCTTGGCGGCCCGTTTTTGGTCGCTGAAAATCGCGCGGTCAGGTTGAACTGGCTCCACATGCGCTTCGGTAATAACGCGTTGAAAAACCGAACGAACCGCTCGCATATGTTGTCGCAGCACTGCAGTAAAGTCTTGCTCGGATGAAAAGCGGAGGCTGAGCGCGAGTCGCCGCAAAGCAGTCGGTTCTTGCGGGACGGTGTGAGTCTGTTGTTCGGCCTCAATTTGCAAACGATGTTCGACGCGCCGGAGAAAGCGGTATGCTTTGTCGAGCGTGAGCACTTCTTCGTGCGGCAGGAGATCCAATTGACGCAATCCGCGCAGCGCTTTGAATGTGCTCGACTCTTGCAAAAACGGGTGACGCGCGCCGTGGATGAGCTGAAGCGCTTGCACGACAAACTCGATCTCGCGAATGCCACCAGAGCCAAGTTTGACGTCGCGCTCAAGATTGTCCGCGCCGACTACGTCGCGCTCGATGCGTCGCTTGATGTTGGCAATCTCATCTAGCAAATCCGGTGTTGGACTCTTCGGGTAAATGAAAGGCTGATGCTGACGCAAAAATTCGTAAGCCAACTCGCGACTCCCGCTGATCCCGCGCGCCTTGATCAGCGCAAGGCGCTCCCAGGTTTCGCCGAAGCCGGCGTAATAATTTTCCATACTCTCGAGGGATCGGGCGAGTGGCCCAGTCGAACCCTCCGGACGAAGGCGAAGATCGACGCGAAAGAGTGAGCCTTCCGGATGAGGTGCCGAAAACGCTTCCAGGATTTTTTTCCCGAGCCGGTTAAAGAATTCGTGATAGGAGAAGCGCGGGGAGAGCTGCCCTTCTTCGTTATAGAGAAAGAGAAGATCGACATCCGAGCTATGATTGAGCTCGCCTCCTCCAAGCTTCCCGAGTGCGAGAATGGCAAATTCAGAATTGGGCGAACCGTAGCGTTTCCGGAATTCCCCATTCCAATGTTCGAACACACGGCGGATGCAAATCTCCGCGATCTGCGAAAGTTCACCGGTGGTTTCCTCAAGCGGCGCTGCGTTCGCCAGTTCACGAAGGGCGACTCGGGTCATCTCGCAGCCTTTCCAAAAACGAAGCGCTGCGAAATTTTCTGCTGCGATTGAGTTACCGCCGAGAACGAGGAGATGGTCGAACATTTCTCCGTAATCACGCCCTGCGAGACACACCTCGGGCCGACCAAGCCAGAAAAGGGTTTCGGGATTCCGGATCAATCTCGTCGCACAAATATTGGAGACGGCGAGGAGATGAAGCAAAGCGGNNNNGGCCATTTTTCGCTAAGTTGAACCAGCGTGGTTTCAACCTGCGATGGATTTAACGACGCCGCTGCCTTTTCTCGAATCCATCGATTACCGCGATCCATCGGCCGAACATCACGCGGATTTAGCGCAAAGACCAGGTCGCGCAACGCCGTCGATCACCGCGAGGCTGCCGGCGCCAACACTCGAAGCGCTTTCTCGCGGATTTGAAAATCAACCGGACAAGTACCAACCAATTCGCCGTCGAGTTCGACGGGAACGTCCTGGTCGCTGGTTATGCGCAAATTCCGGGTCTGAAAATATTCAACCTCGGGAGCGCGTATGTCAGAACTGAAGACGACATCCTGCAAATATTTGATGATGTCGAGATAACCGAGGCGTTTAAAGGCGACGACGTCGAGCAAGCCATCATCGAGAACTGCCTGTTTAAAAAACGGAAAAGGCCCTCCGTAGTGCCGGCCATTTCCGACGAGAACGAAGGACGCTTCATCAACCGAAGCATTCTCTGATTCAATGAAAAGTCTGGGTGGCTCCCGAGCCGCAATCTGCGCCGCGGAAATGAGATAGCTAAGGGGACCCAGGCTGCGTTTGAAGGCGAGGCTCGTTTCCTTCACGACTTGCGCATCGAGCCCTACCCCGGCGAGCTGGACGAAGTATTTCCCATTCGCGCTCGGAAGATCGACAAATGGCGAACACGTTCGCTGTCCCCAGCGGAAGCAGACCCAAGGCGGCATTACTTCCGGCAAGCCCGTTGACGACTTCATTAATTGTTCCATCACCACCGGCCGCCGCAATTTTCTTGAACCCCTTCTCGACGGCGTGACGGGCCATCGCTTCAGCTTCACCGGAACGCGACGTCGTGAATAAGGTGCAGCCGTGCGCGATCGATTCGATGCGTTCGCGCCAACCCTCTGCTTGTTTGCTTCCTGCGGTCGGGTTGAGAATGATGGCTGTATTATTCACGCGAAAAAATGGGAGCGGGCTTTGACCTTTTCTTCAAACTGGGACTGCGTAGCGTCTCCGCGTGCGAAAGTTGCGCTTGGTTGTGTT
>QHOJ01000307.1 GCA_003218735.1 Verrucomicrobiota bacterium | reverse complement strand
GATAAGGTGCGCCGACTCACTTCGCGCGGACGCGCGCTATGAAGAGAAGAATTCTTGTCGTCGATATCGGCGGCAGCTTCGTCAAACTGCTCATGTCCGAGCGTGTGGAACGCGAATTTGCTTCCGGTGCACGAATGACTCCAAAGCAGTTTGTCGCCAAATTCAAGGAGACCGTCAAGGGCTGGAATTTCGACGTTGCATCGATTGGTTTTCCGGCGCCTGTAGGCAATGGACGAATTCTCCGAAACCCGAAGCACCTGGGCAAAGGCTGGATCCATTTCAATTTTGCGCGCGCTTTGGGAATACCTGTCCGTATTGTTAACGACGCAGCCATGCAAGCGCTCGGCAGTTTCCGCAGCGGCGGGCGCATGCTGTTTCTCGGGCTAGGAACCGGGCTTGGATCCGCGCTGGTGTGGGACAGAAATCTTATGTCACTCGAGCTAGGTGACCTCCCCTACCCGAACGGAAAGATCATTGAGAACTACCTGGGTGTCCCCGGCTTGGCGAAATTGGGCAAGAGAAAATGGCAACGCGAAAATTAAAGCGTGCGTTCATTGCCGATTGTGTCGTCCTTGGCGGCGGCCTGGTCCATCGGTTCGATCGATTGCCGAAGGGAATCGTGCGCGGTCAAAATGAAAACGCATTCCTCGGTGGAATCCGTTTATGGGAAAGGAAACGCAATTCGCGCGAACTGAAGTGGCAATTGGTGTAGCCGAAAATCTCCGCTGCCAGGCGG
>QHOJ01000306.1:2920-3192 GCA_003218735.1 Verrucomicrobiota bacterium | reverse complement strand
ACTTCCGATGCCTTCCGAACTGCCGCCTGAACAAGATCGTCGCGGCATTCCAATCCCGCCGCCGCTTCTATTCGTCCTGCCGATCCTCGCGTCGCTCGCGCTCGAATGGTTCGTTCCGACCAGCTTTGTGCACGGGGCGTTTCGATGGATACTTGGCGCACTGCTAGTTTTCGCCGGAATCGCGTTGACCGTTGGCGGATTTATCACGCAGAAACGCGCCGGCACCGATCCAATTCCATTCAATCCGAGTACGCGCATCGTCGTGCACGGCG
>QHOJ01000306.1:2284-2843 GCA_003218735.1 Verrucomicrobiota bacterium | reverse complement strand
GGATCGCGTCGTCATCGCGCGCGAAGAACGATATCTCGAGCGCAAGTTCGGAGAGGAATATCTCAACTACAAACGCCGTGTCCGGCGTTGGATCTAGCGTTCATTGGGCCGACAGGAATTCGGCTTACCCAGATCTCATACAAAAGGTGCTTTCGGAAACGAAGGCGCCCTTCGCCTTTCTTGCGAACTCTTCGGTTTCGTCGCCCATGTCCGAGGGAGGGAAGGCCCTAACCTCGGATTTTGCCCTAGCCGCCCGCTTAAACCACTTGTCAGCGGCGGCATGTCCGCGCGGGGATTTACTTCGTTTTGCGCCAGATGATATCTTCGTTGTTTCGGCGATCGATGAGCGCATCGACTTTTCCGTAATCGGCGTAGCGAAACAGAACGCGGCCCTCTACACGTTTGCGGAAAAAGATATCGGAAGTCTCCGGAAGGAGTTGCTCGCGTTTGCCTTTTCTCTCGACGTACAACTTTTCGCCCTCAATGGAAACGGTTTTGGTTTGTCCGGGCGCCAGCTCGTAGGTGCCAATAAAGTCCGCAAACTTTTTTGGATCGGCTT
>QHOJ01000306.1:0-2248 GCA_003218735.1 Verrucomicrobiota bacterium | reverse complement strand
AGCGAGCAGCGAGTTTTTGGCCGAAGACCGTTTCCGTCTCATCGAGATCGTAACTCAGGATCGCGGTCTCCTCGTGGATTATGCTTTGCACTTTGGCGATCTTGATCGTGCCAGAATAACCACTTGGCAGCGGCTTGATGTCTGCGACCAACGCGGCCTTGTTCATGGTGCGTCCTTTCTCATCGGAAAAGATGCAGTCATCGGCGAAATATTTTTTCCATGGTTCTGAGTTGCCTGGGACGACGGCATCGAAAAGTTCTTGTGTGCGGCGAACAAGTTCGTCCTGCGATATCGCATCATCCGTTGTGGCCGACTGCGCGGCGGCAAACCCAAACATGGCGAAAGAGACGGCGAAAAGGAGGGGTCGGATGTTCATGCTCGCGAATGATTGCCCATTCTTTCCGCGGAGAGCCAGCGGAAATACATCGGGGAATACTCGCGTCGCTCCTGCCTTGGCACCGCCTGCCTGTATGAAGCCCGTTTGATCCTCGGGTATCGTCGCATCATGGCGAGTGAAAATTCGCCGGACGTCTAATCCCAGTTTTGCGAGCGAAGATGTCGATCTTGGCGCATCGCCAGCAAAACTGGAGCTGGATGAGATAAATGAATCATCCGCGTGAGCAATCACGCCGACAGAATTCGGCTTATCGCCATCGAAATATGAAGGGCGCGTTCGCAAAACGAAGGTGCCCCTCGCTTTTTAATCAATGCTGACCCGCTGTTCGCTCGTTCTTGCCGGTTGTCTTCAATAGGGAGCGATTTGCATCAACAACGGTCTTTCTCGGCCGTTGTTGAACAATGTTGTACGCCGAACGTGATCAGGAGGATTACACCGGTCAGAATGACAGCGATGCTCACAGTTCGCTCCGATCGGTGCGAACCGACACTCTAACCGTTTTTCCTTGTGTGGGTCAATATGTCATCTAGAGCGACCACCAGATAAGCAACGTTTCTCGGTTTCGTCGCTCCTGTTGCTGACCCAAACTCAGGCCGCAGTCGGCCGGACGGTGGATTTCTTGCTCAAGAGCGGCAGCACCTTTTCCACGAGCACGTCCGCAGTGAGGCCATGCTTTTTTCGCAGGATCGGGATGCTGCCGTGCTCGATGAATTGATCGGGCCAACCGATACGCACCACAGGCGTTTTGATCATTTGCGAATGCAACTGCTCCATCACCGCGCAGCCAAAACCGTTGTGCAAAACGTGGTCTTCGATGGTGCAAACGACTTCGACACTGCGGGCAAAAAATTCCAGCGTCCCGGTATCGAGCGGTTTGATCCAGCGCGGGTTAACGAGCGCAACCGAAATTCCTTTTTCCTCCAGTTTCCTGGCTGCTTCCTCGGCGACTTCAAACATGTTGCCGAGTCCGAAAATCGCGACGTCTCGGCCATGCTGCACCACCTCGGCTTTTCCGATCTCAAGCAGTTTCGGCGCAGGCTTCGGTTTCGCGCCCGTGCCTGAGCCGCGCGGATAACGGATTGCAATCGGACCGGCGTTGTAGTTCGCCATCGTCCAAAGCATGTCCACGAATTCATCTTCGTCCTTGGGCTGCATATGCACCCAATTTGGGATATGCCGGAGATAACCGATATCGAACAAACCGTGATGAGTCGGTCCATCGTCCCCGCTCAATCCCGCGCGGTCCATGCAAAGCGCGACGTTTAGTTTCTGAATTGCCATGTCGTGAATCGCCATGTCGTAAGCGCGTTGGAAGAAAGTCGAATAAATCGCGAGGAACGGTTTCAATCCCTGCGTCGCCAGGCCGCAGGCAAACAGCGCAGCATGTTCTTCCGCGATGCCGACATCGTAATAGCGGTCGGGATGCGCCGCTTGAAAAAATCCGAGCCCCGTGCCGCTCGGCATCGCCGCGGTGATGGCAACGATGTTCTTGTTGGAATCGGCGAATTTGGCCAAGGTTTTGCCAATAATTTCCGAGTAGGTCGGCGTCGGTGCCGGCGCTGTTTCTCCCGTCTCGAGTTTGTATTTGCCCAGTCCGTGGAACTTGTCCGGCTTGGCAATGGCAGGCTCGTACCCTTTTCCCTTTTTCGTTAGGATGTGCAGCAGCACGGGTTCCTCCTGCGTTTTCAAAAACTCGAACGTTTTGATCAACAACGGAATATCGTGCCCATCGATCGGCCCGTAATAACGCAGCCCGAGTTCTTCGAAAATTACGCTCGGCACGAGCAAGTTTTTGACCCCTTCTTCAAACTTATGGGCGAGATGCACCGCGCCCTTGCCCGCGACCGCTTT
>QHOJ01000305.1 GCA_003218735.1 Verrucomicrobiota bacterium | reverse complement strand
ATTTTTGTTTCAATTTGCCTTTCGTTTCGTTCCAACTGCCTTTGAATTTTAGTTTGGTCATAGCAACGAAATTTCGCACCCTGAACAACGCCCGGCTGTTTTTTTCCGCCCGAAATGTTTTGATGTTTGCGCGTAATCTCTTGCTGCGGCGGGCGCCGCAAACGGCCTGAGCGCAGCTGCGCTGAGGATTCTTCATTCGCCAAGCGCCGCTCGTGATTCTGTTGTGAAAACAAAAACGTTAAAGGAATGAAACCACTACTGAAGATTGATGCGAATGTAAGAGGAAGGGGCTGAAGCAGCTTCAAGGAAAGGGCAAATCAACGTGAGTACCACAGCATTTGTTATTATCGTACTCGCAGCCGTGGCAGTTGCCGTCGGGATCTTCCTATATCTTCGACGCCGTCGTTCGGAGGTGCTACGCAAGGACTTCGGACCTGAATACAAGCGGACTCTGGATCAGTTCGGCGATCAACGGAAAGCCGAGGCGGAGCTGGCCGCGCGAAAGGAACGTGTCCACAAATTGGAGATTCGCGGCCTCACCGCCGAAGAACGGAGTCGATTTGCGGACTCTTGGAAAAGAACGCAAAGCCTCTTCGTGGACGAGCCCTCACGCGCAGTGGGCGATGCAGATGGTTTGGTCAAGGAACTAATGCAGGTGCGTGGCTATCCGGTTGGCGACTTTGAGCGTCGCGCGGCCGATGTCTCGGTCGATCACCCCAGGGTCGTGACCAATTACCGCGCGGCGCATGATATCGCCGCGCGTAACAAAAGCGGCAAAGCGACGACAGAAGATTTACGGCAGGCGATGATGCATTATCGCTCGCTATTTGAAGAACTACTGGAAACGGCACAGCCGACAACTCCCAAGGAGGTAGCAGCCCGATGAGCATTGAACCCACTATTAAAGAGACAGATAAACCTAAGAGCGCCGGTGAGGAGCGGCGCGTTGATCGGGAAGAGCGGCACGCCGATCGCCCAAGCTCGACCGCCGAAGTGGCCAAAGACCTCGAAGAGCCCGAACGTGCCGCTACATCCGACGACGCTGCAGCGACATTGTTTCCGGACAAGGAGGCGAACGACTTCCGCGCACGCTGGACGGATATTCAAACCGGATTCGTGGACGAGCCACGACGTTCAGTCGAGCAGGCGGATGCGCTCGTCGCGGAGGTGATCAAGCGACTGGCAAACAGTTTCGCGGAAGAGCGCTCCAAGTTAGAAGGGCAATGGGGGCGCGGCGACGACGTATCGACCGAAGACCTTCGTGTAGCACTGCGTCGTTACCGCTCGTTTTTCGATCGGCTTTTGAATGTTTAGTAGCTACCGCGCGGAAACGTTATTACGGTAATATCATCCGCCGGTTTCATTATCACGTCGGCGCCTGCGGCCAGTGGGACGCAGATTGCCTGACTGATGCCACGCGCTGCGCCCGTCACGAGCCCGGTTTTGCCCGCGAGATTGAAACTCGCATGCGGCGTCTTGTCGCCGATATCTGTCTGAGTCGCTGCTTTTCCCGCTCTAATCATTGACGTTGCCACAAGCGCGCCAGCCGACGTGGCCAACATGCATCCCGAAAGTTTCGTCCGCTTTGGTCACTCGTCGTGAGGACGAGAACCTGCGTTACGTCGGAGGGAAGGTTACGAAAGCGCCGTTTGCAGCGGCCGTATTTGTTTTTCTTTACACTCTGACGCCACTTTCCACGACGGCCCTCTTTACGGCGGTAGGCATCGCACGCGTCAACCCGTGGCATATCTTACCGCCGTTCTTTTGCGGGCGATTGGTCACGGATGGCGTGATGGTTTACACGGGCAAATACGCCGCTGGCAATGCCTCGGACTGGCTGCACGGTCAAATCTCATGGAAATCCCTGTTGGTAGTCATCGCGGGCCTTTTCGTCATCAGTGTGTTTCTATTCGTCGACTGGCGTTGTCTTCTTGAGAAGCGCAGGCTGCGTCTCCATTTCAAAATCCTGCGCTGAGTCGCCCCGTGCGTCGCTTCATCTCAACTCTTCATTGGACAATGTTGCGTTAACAAAGCTTCGCCACGTGGGAAACGAGGATTAATTGACCAATGGGGTCGCGAGCGCGGATCGAAATCGTCAAGTTTTTCATAGCGTACAACCGGCACACGCGATCATTGCTTAAGCTGCGATCATTCTTCGGTCGGAGATGGAAGCGATTAATGTTCAGCGCGGTTCGTGGAAAACAGTCTTGAGGCGACAAGGTCCGGTCCTACTGCCAGCAGCGCATGATGCCTTGAGCGCGCGTTTGATCGAGCGCACGGGATTCAAGGCTTATCAGATCGGCGGATTCGCTCTGGCTGGATCGGCTCATGCCGTGCCGGATGTCGGTCTTGATGATTTTGGCGAGAAAGCGCCTTTGGTGCGACAAATCATTGACGCTTCGCCCCTTCCAGTGCTAGTCGATGCCGACGACGGCTACGGCGATGCCAAGAGTGTGACTCGCACCATCCGCGAGTATGAAGCAATGGGCGT
>QHOJ01000191.1 GCA_003218735.1 Verrucomicrobiota bacterium | reverse complement strand
CGTTGAGTGAGCTGCACGATGCGCGATCGAAACATCAGGTTCGCGAAACGCAGTTACAGTTACAGATCGACAATGTGGGCGAACATATTTCTCGCCGTTATCAGCTCGACATTCGTGAGTCGGCGCCCGATCAGGTCGCATTCGAGAAAACATTGCAAGCGCAATTAAAACGGCGAGGTGGATCGAGCGTTCCGTCGCTCGATGCCGACAGTAGCGGCGAAGCAACTTCGATGCCACAAACCGTCGGTGTCGATCTCAGCCAGATCGACCTTCAAAAGTTGATCGGGGAGCTCACGAGCCAGCTCGATAACATGGGCCCGGTCAACCTGGATGCCGTCCATGAGTACGACGAGCTCGAAGAACGTTACCGTTTTCTCGAAAGTCAAAACAACGACCTCACAACGTCTCGCCGGGAGTTGCTTGACGTGATCGCCCAGATCAATTCGACGACAAAAAAATTGTTCGCCGAAACCTTCACTCAAGTGCGGACAAACTTCCGTGAAATGTTTGCTGAGCTTTTCAGAGGCGGACGCGCGGATTTGTCCCTGCTCGATGAGAACGACCCGCTCAACTGCGGGATTGAGATCAGCGCCAAGCCACCGGGGAAACAACTGCAAAGCATATCGTTGCTAAGCGGCGGCGAACGGGCCATGACAGCCGTCGCATTGCTATTCGCGATTTACATGGTGCGACCGAGCCCGTTCTGCATTCTCGACGAAGTGGATGCGCCGCTCGATGAGGGGAATATTAACTGCTTCATCCGTGTGCTCGAGCGATTTGTTGGCCAGAGCCAGTTCATTATCATGACGCACAACAAGCGCACCATTGCAAAAGCGGATGTGCTTTACGGCGTGACCATGGAAGAGCGCGGGGTAAGCAAATTGGTCGGCATGAAATTGACCGCGCCGCCCGAGGTCGCCACCGAATCGGCATCCAACGGCCACGGAGAGACACAAACACAGCGCCATTTCGCTCTCGCAACGCGGTAAACTCAGAGGAGCGCAGGCTGCCAACCTATTTTTTTCGGCAACCTAGCCAAAAAGCCCTTGAACACTCGACCTCAAGATTATTGCAACGTTGATATTGTTGTCGGCAAGCTGCCGGCGACGGCAGGCTGGCAGCCTGCGCTCCCCAGAACGAACTCCTCGTGCGATTCACAAAAAAATTTGCGCGCGCTTGTCGATCTTGGGTAAAATTCCCGGATGCTTCAGACCGCGCCGCGCCGCAAAAAATCCACAGCATCGAGAGCGGCGCCGCATGAGCGCTTCCTCGAAGCATTTCGCTGGATGCTGCTCGCGCGCACGCTCGAGGACAAACTCGTCAGTCTGTATCGTGGCGGTTTGATTACAGGTGGAGTCTATGTCGGCCGCGGCCAGGAGGCAGTTAGCGTAGCCTGCGGTCTATTTTTGCAAAAGGGCGACATCTTTGCGCCGCTGATCCGCGATCAGGCGGGTCGCTCGGCATTCGGCGAACCGCTTGTTGATGTTACGCGCACTTACCTTGGCTCGCGCCAGGGACCAATGCGCGGACGCGACGGTAACATTCATCGGGGCCGTCCGCGCGACAACCAACTCGCCATGATCAGTCATCTCGGCGCGATGGTTTCGGTCACGGTGGGTGTGCTGCTGGCGAAACGATTCAAGCGCGAAAAGAATTTTGTTGGCCTGAGCTGCATTGGCGAAGGCGGAATGCAGACCGGCTCGTTTCATGAAGGCATGAACCTCGCCGCAGTCGAACAGGTGCCGCTGGTGGTCGTGGCGACGAACAATCATTACGCGTACTCGACGCCAAATGATCGCGAGTTCGCCTGCCATGACCTGGTTGACCGCGCGATCGGTTATGGCTTCGAAGGTTACACCATCGATGGAAACGATCTTACAAATTGTTTGGATGTAATCGGTGGTGCGGTGAAACGTGCGCGCGCCGGCCGGCCGCCGCAGTTGGTCGTCGCTTCGATTTTGCGACTGTCCGGGCACGGCGAGCACGATGACGCAAGTTACGTAACCGATGAGATGAAACGCCAACCATTTGCTCGCGATTGCTTGAAGGTCGCCGAGCAGATGATTGTCGATCTTAACTTGGTTGATCCTGAAACCTTGCGCGAATGGCGTGAAGATGCGGCCGCGCAAGTGGATCAAGCGATTGCCACCGCGCAAAAAGAAGCCGCGCCCGAGGCTGACCAAGAAGATTGGTGCGCCGTCTCCACACGCCGCATTGCCGATCAAATCGAATGAGCATCACTTATCTCGAAGCGATCCGCGAAGCACAAGCAAAACTGTTGCGCGACGATGAGCGCGTTTTCATTTACGGAGAGGATGTCGGTGGAACGTTCGGCGGCGCTTTCAAGGCAACCAAAGGGCTCGCGAAAGAATTTCCGGGGCGCGTGCTGAACACCCCGATCAGCGAAGACGCCATGGTAGGAGCCGCGATTGGAGCCGCTCTTGAAGGAATGCGGCCAATTGTCGAAATGCAGTTTGCCGATTTTTCCAGCACTGCGCTGAATCAGATTCTAAACAACGCCGGCACACATTATTGGCGAACGAATGTGCCGGTCCCAATCACGGTCCGTTTGCCATGCGGCGGGACAAAAGGAAGCGGCCCATTTCACAGCCAAAGCATGGAATCCATCTACGCCCATTATCCAGGGCTCATCGTGATGACGCCGGCGACTGTGGAAGATGCTTACACGATGCTGATCGAGGCGGTCACGATCGACGATCCGGTTGTTTACTGCGAGCACAAATATCTTTATTACCATCTCAAGGCCGACAAACTTCCGACCGAAGGAGGCTTGCCCACCGGTCGGGCGCGGATCGCGCGTGAAGGTCGCGATCTTACCATCGTCGCTTACAGTGCCATGTTGCACGAAGGGCTGGCTGTCGCCGACGAATTGGCTCGTGAAGGCTTTGAGACAGAAGTTGTCGATCTTCGCACAGTTAAACCGCTCGATACCGAAACCATTCTTGCATCGGTTGCGCGTACCGGGCGTCTGCTCTGTGTCGGCGAATCATTTCCGTGGGGCGGCGCAACAGCGGAAGTGATATCGCGAGTCACCAGCGAGGGCTTTCATTTGCTCGACGCCGCGCCGCAGCGCGTCAACGCGAAGGACACACCTATTCCCTATCATCCGAACCTCTGGGCAGCACATCGCCCCAATGCGAAGACGATTGCCGATAAGGCCCGCACATTGCTTCGAGAATAAATTTTATGCCGCAGGTCCCGATCATCATGCCGCAGCTGGGCGAATCGATTGCCGAAGCGACCGTTGTCGATATCAAAGTGAAGCCGGGCGAAGAAGTCGCGGTCGATCAGGAAATCATCGACGTCGAGACAAACAAGGCGGTCATGGGCGTGACTACGCCTTGCAAAGGCAAGATCGACAAAATCAGCGTGCAACTGAAGGAAACCTATCCGGTGGGCGCAGTGCTCGGATACGTGGAAGCAAGCGAAGAAGACGCAGCCAGATTTAAGAAGACAGCGCCCGAACCTCCAAAAGGAATGGCCAGGGAAATTCCCGGACGCGAAGAACAAACTGCCATCGCGGCGCGCCAAAGGGACGGCGAGGGTGTAAGGCCCTCCGGAGGATTGCCAGTTCCTGCCGCGGCAAAAGGCGCGGGATTTTTGTCTCCGCGGGTCCGCGCGCGCATGGCGGAATTGCAACTCACCAATGTCGATCTTGCCGGAATTCCTCCAACCGGCGCAGGCAACCGCATCACCATCAAAGACCTCGAAATTTTTCTGCGCAAGATCGAGAACAAGACCGTGCACGTAGCTTCCGCGATTCGCGCAGGCGTGGCGGACGCGATGCGACGCAGTTGGACCCGGCCGCTCTCAACGATTGGTTCATCAGTAAATCTCGATCCTGTGTTGCAAGATAGACAATCGCGCGATCCCAAGCCGGGTCCCGGTCTTTATGCGGTGCGTGCGCTCGCTGTGGCTCTTGCAGAAAATCCGGGCGCGGCCGCGAAATTAATCGGCACCCGCGTTGTGCAATCGAGCTCCATTGATATCGGTATCGCCGTGGAAGCCGAGGATGGAATCATGGTACCCGTGATTCGCTCCGCTGACAAAACGTCACTTGTCGATCTTACGACGAAATACAAGGAACTTGTCGACCTTGCACGACACCGGCGGATTTCACCGGACATGCAAGCCGGCGGGATCGCGACCGTCTCCAATTTCGGGACATTCGGAATGGAATGGGGCACGCCGATTCCCCTGCCCGATCAAACTTTGCTCCTCGGCTTGGGAGTTGGGAAAAAAGTTCCCTCGTGGAATGAAGAGAAAAAGGAATTTGTTCCGAAGACAGAGGCGCAGATCACATTGAGCTTCGATCATCGCAGCATAGATGGCGGCGGCGCCGGACGCTTGCTCAAACGTGTGATTGAACTGTTGGACGGTCCGAAAAAGCTGTAGCGGCGACCTATCTCCGCTGAGGAATCGCAGCGAAAGAGCTCAACATAAACACCAGAGCGCAAGCGACAGCTGCCTCGCTTCCCCACTTTAACCAATACGGTCGGTAAGTGAGCGTGAGCCGTCCGTGGACGCCGGCCGGAACCTCGACAACCGGAAATAATCCGCGGTACGAAGTGATCGCGAGCTGTTGATTGCCCAGTCGCGCTTCGTATCCGCGGAAATACGGACGTGAAAAAGTCAGCAGCGCCGACCGATCGCCGCTGGGTACATCGACATCTGCTTCAACGCGATTTCGCGAATCGTTAATTCGCGAAATTGTCGCGGGGACAAATTGCTCATTAGGCCGCGAATCAATCGAAACGACCGAACGCACTCGCGCGAGCGGCGCACCGCGTCGATGGAAAACACGTCCTTCATCTGTCGAAACGACCAGTTGCCAGTCAGAGGGCGGTTGAGGAGCGATATCCAATTCTCGCGCCACAACGATTCCATCCACGCCAAGTCGTGCCAATTCGCCGCCTTCGCCAGCCTTATAGTTGAGTAAGTAGTCTCCCGTTCCTGGGTCAATTTCGCCGTGAATTGTGGCATAAAATTCACGCGCGATTCCAGCCGGCCGGATTGGGCTATAACCATTGATGAAACGCAATCCAGCCCACATCGATGTGCTCCCGGGACGCACAATTTGTCCGACCGGCTGAGGTTTTTTCTCGACGCGGTATGCCTCCTCCGCCCATGGATAGATGCTGAGGTAAAGGCGTTGTGGGTCGAGCGGCGCGGGTTCAAGCAGTTTTTGAGAGAGGTTATACTTCGGAACACCGCAGTTCGGCGGGATGCAGAGATACGTTGTTAGTAGTGCCAGAAATGCGATCGCCGCAGGCGTCCATTCGCGAAGCTCGGAACTGCGGAAAAAAACATCCAAAAGAAACCAAAGCGCGGAGAGCCCGAGAAAAATCCAAGTCAACGGGAAAGCATATTGACCGCCTCTGTTCAGGATCGACATCGTAACCGCGATCAGAACCACGAGTACGAGCGCCGTTGTAGCCGGGGCCGGTGACCCTAACTTGATCGAATCGTACAAAGATCGCAACGCTTCCGCCGCACAAATTGCGAGAACCAAGTGGAAAAGAGGAAGCCAGCGAAAGCTCCAACGAAAAACGCCCGTGGTCGGCAGCATCGCAAGCAAGAAGACGAACAAGAGCAAGGTAAGTTCCCATTTAATTTGCCTAACGAGTTGGCGCCCGCAAACGACTAACCCGGCGAGGAGCGCCACCGATGGGACAAGACCGCACGCCAGTTCTGTTGCGGTGTGCGGAACATAACGAGTGTAAAAATTGGCCCAGTTTACGGTCCAACTGGGAAGAATTAATCCGGGCAGCGCGGCGGGCGGAACGAGCCATTGCCAGTGCGTGGATGCGGGCTGCAGCTCGCGCGCGGAACCATGAATCAGATCAAGAAGCGACAACCACGCTGGCGCAGAAAGTCCCAGCCCGAGAAGCGCGCCGAAACACAATGGCAAAATCGAAATGATGCTGCGGGTTTCGCCTAACAACTTGATCGACAACCACGCGATCAAAAGCGCCAGCATCAAGACCGTGTAAGGAAAGCGTCCGTTTTTGATCCAGCGCGCGTTCCGCTCCCCACCACGCCCACGGCAACCAGGCGAACGCGCCGAGCGCGCCGAACCAGTCGGTCGCGCCCCAACAAATGATCCAGCCGTTCAAAGACGCGACCAGCGCGACGAAGATCGACAACGCAATGGAAAATCGGCGGTCCCGCGCGAGCAAAAACGCACCGATCGCAAGAATACTCAGGTGTATCATGGAAAGCGCGGCAGCTTGTTGCGCAAACGTGAGCGGAAATTTCCATATGAGAACGACGGCCGCGTTTACAAAAAGCGAAAAGGTTCCGTACTGAAATTCGCCGGCCAGATTGCCGCAGACCCAAGAATACGGACTTAAGAGCGGCCAGTGGCCTTCCGACCAACTGCGCGCCACATCGGCGAAGACGGGGAGCACGGACAGTTCATAATCGTCATTCCAAAAAACGAACGGATCGTGCCAGAGAAGAATGAGGCAGAACGCGACGACAATTAAGCCAGCGCTGATCACGCCGAAGAAATTTAGCGACTGATTAACACGGAATTTCACAGATGCAGAGAAAGAGATCTGCTGATCTGTGTTTCATCTGTGTTCATCTGGGGCCAGAAAATTATTTTCTCAGAGAACGACCGGCTTTCCCTCAGTCATGACGAGGACCTTGTCCTCGATGCCACGGGCGCGGGCGCACGCGAGTAATCGCTCCGGCGGTTCGTGGAGCGGTTCAAACCCGAGGCGAAAAGTTCCGTAGTGCATCGGCACCAAAGTTTTGGCGCGAAGCTCCAGAAACGCTTTCACCGCTTCCTCCGGGTTCATGTGAGCTTCACGGCCGGTTGGCGTCTCGTAAGCGCCGATCGGAAGCAGAGCGATATCGATCTTGTAGCGCTGGCCGATTTCCTTGAACCCGGGGAAATAAGCGCTATCCCCACAGTGAAAAATGGTGCGACCATCCACGGCGATGACAAATCCGCCGAAGTCGCGATGCAAGTCGGCGAGAAATCGCGCCCCCCAGTGCTGACACGGCGTCAGCGAAATCTTGAGCGGTCCAAGCTCCACCGTTTGCCAGTAATCGAGTTCGTGCACAATGTGAAAACCGAGATCGTGGACCAGATTTCCCACTCCGATAGGAACAGCAATCGGTTGATCGGCCGCCACGCGCCGCAAAGTGCGCCGGTCGAGATGATCGAAATGGGCGTGCGTAACCAGAACAAAATCGATTGAGGGCAGATGATGAATTTCAAAGCCCGGCTGCTTCAATCGCTTGACGACCTTGAGCCACTTCGACCAGATTGGATCAATCAAGACATTGACTTCGTGAGTTTGAATTAAGAACGAAGCGTGTCCGATCCATGTGACGCAAATTTCGCCTTGGCGAATTTTCGGAAATTGCGGCTGCGCATGATCACCAGCGCGCTTGGTAAAAAGCGAAGGTCGCACGCGCGTGGAACGCTTGTTACCTGCACCATCTCCGGACGCTGGGCGAACGATGTTCCTCCGGCTCTTCTTTGAAAAACGAATCGGCACGACCGAGAGAGCATATAAGCTCGCCTTGGTGAAGCAAAAGCTTTTGCATCGATGGGCGTGATGACTAACGATCCGGTTGATTGAATGGGAATTCCGCGTTGAGTTGTGCGCGATATGTGTTGTTGGAAAATCCTAATTCCGCTGGTGTTGATTTGCTCTACGGCGGGAGCGATGGAATCGCGTCTGCCATTGAGCACGATTTTCAGAGGGCAGGACCAATTCAATCGGCTGGTTGCGAAGGCCAAATCGGAGAATTGGGCGGAGTTGCCAATCGGTGAACGGACGGCCGCTGTCGGTCAGGCCCTCGTCGGCACGCGCTACAAACATTTTACCCTCGAAATCGATAACCGTATCGAGTCGCCGTCGGTGAATTTTCAAGGAATGGATTGCTGGACGTTTTTCGAAATCGCCCTCGGCTTCGCCCGGATGCTGAACGAGCCGGAATCGAATTGGACTCCCGAACGTTTGCTGCACTACATCGAGATCGACCGCTATCGCAGCGGCGAATGCACAGGTGAATATCTTTCGCGTCTGCATTATTTGGAGGATTGGCTTTACGACAATGATCGTCGCGGTTTGGTGGAAGATCTAACGCGTAGTCTTGGCGGTCGCAGCGTTCCGCATTCCGCACGCGAGATGAGCGTGGGCTGGCGGCATTACCGTTATCTGGCGGCGAACCGCTCTCTGCTCGGGCCGCTCGCGCGAATGGAGGCGAATGTTTCGTCGCGCCCATTGTATGAAATTCCGAAGAATCGCGTCGCTGGAATCGAACCAAAATTACGCAGCGGCGATGTCATTGGAATTATTTCGCGGGACCGAAATGGACTTTATTCGACCGCACACGTCGGGTTGGCGCTCCGCACCAATGACGGCGTTCTTCATTTCATGCACGCCTCTTCACCGGGGAATTCCGGCCGCGTCATCGTGGATGCGCAGCCTTCAAAATATTTGTATCGCTATCGGACAGATAGCGGAATCCTGGTCGCGCGCCCGTTGCGTTAGGTTTTTTCCCGCTCGTGGAATTCCGCTAGCAACTTCTCTAGTCGCTCAAGGGCCTCTTCCGCATCGACGCCGCGTGCTTCGAGTGTGGCCGTCGCGCCGCAATCAAGGTTAGCGCGGAGGATGTCGATGAGACTGGCAGCAGAATACCGCTTTCCGTCTTTCACGACCCAGATTTCCGATCGGAAACCGTTCGCCCGTTTGACGAACTCGGCGGCCGGTCGCGCATGCAGACCAAGCTCATTAGTGATGCGCACCTCGCGTTGTGCGGAGACAGGCGCGCGTTTCTCGCCAAATCTCATGCCTGACTCGTGCCCCACCGGCGATGGAGAAATTTTTCTATCGGAGAAAAGAAGATCTTGTCCGCAAGCAAACCGATGACAACGATCACAAGCATGATCGCGATGACTTGATCCATTGCGCTCAATTCACGCCCATAATGTAGAAGTTGACCAAGCCCAAAACCGGTAAGGATCGTCACAAAGATTTCCGCTGCCATGAGTGAGCGCCAGGCAAAGGCCCAGCCTTGCTTCATTCCGCTGACGATAAAGGGTAGCGCCGCGGGCAGGATGACTTTGAACCACATGTGCAACCGCTTGGATCCCATGGTTAGCGCGGCGCGGCGGTAAATCGGTGGAACATTGCGCACGCCGGTTTCAGCTGCGATGACCACCGACCACAGGGTTCCCATCACCACCACAAAAAGCATGGCCGCTTCTGTTTGCCCAAACCATAAGAGCGCGAGCGGGACCCAGCAGACGCTGGGCAATGTTTGCAGGCCAAGCGCCATAGTGCCAATCGTATCGCCAAACAA
>QHOJ01000190.1 GCA_003218735.1 Verrucomicrobiota bacterium | reverse complement strand
GGTGGAAAATAGATTGTCGAACTTAAATCTTCCGCCATATAGAGATTCGCGCCTTCAATTTTAATCCAAAAATTCAAATCTTTCTTTCTTTTCCATGAGTCTAAATATCGAAATTCTTTCTCGGGCCGCAAATGAAGCACGCGGTTTGTGCATGGACGCGGTACAGGCGTAGAAATCCGGACATTTGGGATTGCCGCTTGGCTGTGCCGAAATGGGCGCGGTGCTTTATGGGTACGCTCTCAAGCATAATCCCGACAAGCCACGCTGGATCGGCCGGGACTATTTCGTGCTCTCCGCCGGACACGGCAGCATGTTTCTCTATGCGTGGCTGCACTTGAGCGGATACGATCTGCCAATGTCGGACATTAAACGGTTCCGCCAATTGCACAGCAAAACACCGGGACATCCGGAATTCGGCGACACGCCCGGCGTGGAGTGCACCACTGGCCCGCTTGGTCAGGGCGTTGGAAGACCAGCATATTATTTGCCTCGCGGGCGATGGTGACATGCAGGAAGGCGTCGCGTCCGAAGCGAGTGCGTTCGCCGGACATTTCGGTCTCGATAATCTGATCATTATTTACGATTCAAACGCGGTCACGCTCGATGCCGCGGCAAAGGAGACGCAGAGCGAAGATACCGGGAAGCGTTTTGAAGCTTATGGGTTCGATGTCCAGGAGATCGATGGCCAGGATATGCAACAATTTCTCGATGCGTTGAATATTGCTAAGGAGCGCGACAACGGAAAACCGCAATTCATCATCGCGCACACACTGATCGGCAAAGGCATTCCGGAAGTCGCCGGAACCTACAAAGCGCACGGCGAAGCCGGCGCGAAATTCGTCGATGCGGGGCGCAAAGGCCTCGGCCTGCCGGATGAGCATTATTTCGTATCACAGGAAGTGCGCGATTATTTCGCTGAGCACAAAAAGAAGCTCTTGGCCGATTACAATCGCTGGGAAAAAGTTTACAACGAATGGCGCCAGAAAAATCCCGAGAGCGCGAAAATGCTCGATGATGGAATCAAGCGAAAAGTTCCTGTCGATCTTTTATCCAAAATTCCAAATTTCCCGGCGGACGCGCAGCTCGCGACGCGCAAGGCCGGCAGTGAAGCGTTGCAGCCAATCGCGCAAGCGATGCCGCTGCTCATGAGTGGCAGCGCCGATCTGTACGGGTCGACATTGAACTACATTAAAGATGGCGGCGATTTCACTCGCGACAATCCCGGCGGGCGCAACATTCGATTCGGTATCCGCGAACACGGGATGTGTGCGATTCTGAATGGGATTTCTTATCATGGAATGTTCCGCGCGTCCGGCGCCACTTTCATGGTTTTCACTGATTATTGCCGGGCGTCCATTCGGCTCGCCGCGATTGCGCGGTTGCCGAACATTTACATTTTCACGCACGATTCGATCGGCGTTGGTGAAGACGGCCCGACCCATGAACCGGTCGAGACGGTGAGCTCGGTTCGTTTGATGCCCCACATCGATGTGATTCGTCCAGCCGATCCTGAAGAGACCGCAGGCGCATTTGTCGCGGCGGTCGAGCGAATTGACGGCCCGACCTTAATCGCGCTCACGCGCCAGGTCGTTCCGATTTTGAATGAGCTTGATGCGAACTTGCGTCGTGAAGGCGTATTGCGCGGTGGTTACATTGCCAAAAGAGAAAAAGAGAAGCTAGATCTTATCATCATATCGTGCGGGAGTGAATTGCAGCATGCCCTTGCCGCTGCGAAAGAACTTGGCGATGGCGTGCGTGTCGTGTCGGTGCCTTGCTTTGAGCGCTTCGCGCGCGAATCGGAAGAATATCGCGAAGAAATTCTGCCGAAATCATGTCGCCGTCGCGTTGCAATCGAAGCCGGCGTTCCAGAGATTTGGTTTCAGTACGTCGGTCTCGACGGAAAAGTAGTCGGACTGCATGAGTTCGGGTTAAGTGCGCCCGGTGCCGAAGTGATGAAAGAGCGCGGCATCGACGCAAAGCATGTGATAGAAGCCGCGAGATCGCTGTAGAGGCCGTTGTCTCAGCGGCAATTGTAGGGCGTTTCTGTGAAACGCCCTACAATTTTGATTTGGCGGCTGACACAGCCGTCCTACAATTAAAACGCTTCTTCCGGCTCTGTAACGTTGCGAGCGCGGTCTTCGAAGCGTGTGAACTCTTTCAAGAAGGTGAGCGAGATTTCTCCAACTGGGCCGTTGCGCTGCTTCGCGATGATCAATTCGGCTTCGCCGGCTTTTTCCGCGCGTGCTTCTTCGTCCTCCTCGTAAATTTCTGGTCTAACAAGTAGGCCAACCAAATCGGCATCCTGCTCGATCGAGCCAGACTCGCGCAGATCGCTTAAGCGCGGCTTCCCACCGGAACGCGCCTCCGGTTGTCGATTTAATTGCGCGACGACGATTACCGGAATCTTCAATTCCTTGGCCAAGCCCTTGAGACCAGCGGAAATCTCTGAGATCTCGAGCTGCCGGTTGTCCTGCGCACGACGAGATGTCGATCTTAGCAGTTGCAAATAATCGACGATGATCAGTTGCACGTCCTGTTGCGCTTTGAGCCGCCGCGCTTTGGCGCGCAACTCAAGAATCGTGAGGCTGGCGCTGTCGTCGATGAAAATTTTCGCTTCGGCCAGTTTTGACGCCGCGGCGGTCAGGCTCGGGAAATCGCGTTCGCCCAAAAATCCATCGCGCACCTTTTGCAAATTTACGCGGGCTCGCGAGCAAAGGAGACGCTGAACAAGCTGCTGGCTGCTCATTTCCAGGCTGAAGACGCCCACGGAAAGTTTTTCGTTTACCGCGACATGCTCGGCGATGTTCATGGCGAGCGCGGTCTTGCCCATGCTCGGACGCGCTGCGATAACGATCATTTCCGAGGGGTGCATCCCGCTCGTCATGCGATCAAACTCGACAAATCCCGTTGAAATGCCGGTGATCCCCCCTTTGCGCTCGTAAAGCTTCTCGATTGACTCGATCGCTTCCATCACCTGGTCTTTCATGCTGAGCATCTGCCCCTTGAAGCGATCTTCACCGACGGCGAAAATTCTTTGTTCTACTTCGTCCAGCAAGTTGCCGACTTCATCCTGCTCTTCGTAAGCGCGTCGTACACCCTCGGTCGCCGCGGCAATGATCGATCGCAAAATGTATTTGTCCCGAACAATGTCGATGTAGTACTGAACGTTCGCGGCCGTTGGCACAAACGTGAAGAGGCTGGTCACAAACGCGGCCCCACCGACGCTTTCGAGCAGATTCCGGTCGCGCAGCACTTGAGTGAAGGTGATCAGATCGATCGCCTGACCCGCGTTCCAAAGTTCGACCAGGACGGTATAGATGGTTTGGTGTGCCGGGACGTAAAAATATTCTTCATTAATTTTCTCGACGCACTCGCCGATGGTGTCGCGCGGTGAAATAAGCATCGACCCCAGAACGCCTTGCTCTGCTTCGACGCTGTGTGGCGGCGTGCGGTGAATATCCTGCGCAGAACCTGTTGGCAGATTGCGAAAAACTCTGCCGCCGTTTTGGGCCGCTGAACCTCGGCCAGCGCCGTTACCCGCTGTTTTACGAGGTTTCTCAGGCTGAGAGCCTTGAGAACTCGGCATTTATTTGGTTTCTTTTTTTCTCCTGAAAAGAGATCGGTGTTTTTTCTCAGGCTGTTCGGCAGGACCTTCTTCGGGTTTCGGTTTCGCCGCCGACTTCACCTGAAAAACAAATTGCGCTGTGATGTCGTGGTGGAGCTTGATTGCGACTTCATGTTCCCCGGTCTCCTTGATCGGGCGCTCCAGAACAATTTTGTGTCGATCAATCTCTGCCCCGAGCTCGTTTTTAAGGCGATTAACGATGTCTTGTGCGGTCACCGAACCAAACGCTCTGCCGGTTTCGCCGGTCTCGAGCGTAAACAGCATTCGCGCTTTACCAATTCGACGCGCCAATTCCTCCGCCTCGTTCAGCTCGCGCGCTTCGCGTTCGGCGCGCTTCGCTCTGAGGGCATCAACTTGTCGCAGACTTGCTGGAGTAACTTCATGTGCTTTGCCGCGAGGAAGTAAATAATTGCGGGCATATCCCCGCCGCACTTTGACCACATCCGCTTCCGCGCCCAAGCCGAGAACGTTTTCGGTTAAAATGATTTCGGTCGTGGGCATGTAAGGCGTTCTCAGAAAATTTTCAACCGGCGAGCGCGGGCTCCGAGTATAGAAGCGCCTTGCGTGCTGTCAACTTGCGAAAAGAAAATTAAAATGAGTTGTGCATTACGTGACCAGATTTCGCCTGTACCAATCGCCTCGTGTGAGAGGGAGGTTACTCTGTCCGGATGGATCCAGCCTCGCGAGCAGCGTTTGATAAACTGCAAGTTGCCCGCGCCGAAAGCCGTAGGCCGAGCCGGCAAGGTAAAGACGCCATACCCGGTATGTTGCTTCGTCGACGAAGCGGAGAGCTTCGTCATGGTGCGC
The DNA here is from genome assembly GCA_003218735.1 of Verrucomicrobiota bacterium. Classification (GTDB taxonomy): domain Bacteria; phylum Verrucomicrobiota; class Verrucomicrobiia; order Chthoniobacterales; family UBA10450; genus Udaeobacter. Next base: position 2,548 of record QHOJ01000190.1, on the reverse strand, counting down.
TTCCAATCTGTGAAGCCAATGGCGCAACGTGAGCGCGTAGTGTTCGCGCAGATTCTCCACATCGCGGATTTCGAAGTGAGCAGAATCCGCAGCTCGCAGCATTAGTGACAGCGGCGGAATATCTCCATCGGGGAAAACATATTGTTCGATGAATGACCCGTTCCTGTTTTCTGGTCGCGCCACAACGTTCTCCCCTATTGCTTGGTTAAGAAAAACTCCGCCTGGTTTGAGCGCACGATGGACGGCTGCGAAATAAGCCGGCAACTGCTCGCGTCCGACGTGTTCGGCCATGCCAACGCTCACAATCGCGTCGTAAAGGTCGCAGCCGGTTGTCACGATCTCGCGATAATCGCGCAGCTCGATCTTCACCTCGCTTGCCAATCCAGCTTTGGCAATCCGGGCGCGGCCCCATTCCGCTTGCGGTTCACTCAAAGTGATTCCCTCCGTGCGCGCGCCGAAATGTTTCGCGGCGTGAATGACGAGGCCGCCCCAGCCACAACCAATGTCGAGTAGACGCTGGCCGGCGCGGAGACGCAATTTACGGCAAAGATAATCGAGCTTGCATTCCTGCGCGGTGTCGAGGTCATCGTCTGGCGATTGGAAAAACGCACAGGAATAAACCATGGAACGATCGAGCCAGAGCCGATAAAAGTCATTTGAAACATCGTAATGAAACGTTACCGCCCGCCGGCCTTGCGCGATTGAATGTGGTTTGCCACGGATTCGTGGCAGCAAATGCCTCGCAGCACGCTGCATTGTCGATCCGCCATTACGGCCCGGATGCCAGATTAGGAGCCCTGCGAGCTTCAATTTCCTTTTCCAATCACCAAGATGGGTCAGCAAGAAGTCAGCGACCTCAAAAGCAGCCTCGATATCGCCTTCGATATCGAAGTCGTTGTGCAGATACGCTTCGGCCAAGCCAACTTCTGTCCCGGGCAAAAACATTCGACCGAGCGCTTCGCAATGTTTCAACGCGAGCACGGCGGAGCGCGGCCGCTCATCGGGCCATGCCGTTCCGTCCCACAGCCGCACGCTTAGCTTCTCTAGCGAACATCCGGTGAAAATTTCGCTCAGAATCTGGCGCGTCCGCTCCTCGACTGTCTTTTCTGAGGAGATCGCATGCATCGCATCATGCGGAATATGGCGGTCAAATCATGCCGAGCTTCATCCGCCCAGCTTCGCTGATCATGTTTTGATTCCACGGCGACTCCCAAACGAGCTGGACGTCGGCTTCATCCACACCATCAATGGACAAAATTTTGCTCTGCGCGTCATGCGCGATCGCCGGTCCCATCCCGCAACCGGGAGCAGTCAAAGTCATTTTCACTTCCACTTTGGTGCCGCCCTCTGCCTTATTGATTAACCGGCAATCGTAAACAAGGCCGAGATCGACAATGTTCACTGGGATCTCTGGGTCGTAGCACTGTCGAAGCTGGTTCCAAACCGCTTCTTCTGAAACCTGACCATTTGTCGTGCTCGCAGGCTTTTCAGCTGTCGGCGTCTCCGATTTTTCCAGTCCCAAAGCGTCCAGATCCTTCTCCGCAATCCGTGCGAGGCCTTGATAGGTTGCAATCGTGTAGCTTCCCCCAAGGCTCTGGGTGATCACACCCTTTGTTGCAGCCGGGATCGTCGTCTTCTGCCCACTCGGAATCTGGATGGCCTCGCAATCGCGGCTCAATGTGAATTCAGTATTCTCGTACATGGATTTTTATGTCATTCCGAGCAGAGTCGAGGAATCTCTAATTCTTGATCCGATAACTTCATTCGCCGTTCGAAATGGTCACAAGTATTATGCCACAGATAAAGAAAATGACGAATGACCAATGACGAAACACGAATGAATAACGAAATTTGAAATAATGTGGAGACAGCCGTGTTGGCAGCTTTCGTCGATCGCGCAGGCGACACCCCTGCTACTACAGCTCATTCGTCATTAATTCGTCATTCGACATTCGTGCTTCGTCATTTAGTAAACGTCGCGCTTGTAGCGTTTGTCGCTCTTGAGCTTTTCGACGTATTTGTTCGCTTCGTCGACGCTTTTGCCGCCATGTTCTTGCACAATTTTGCGTAGCGCAGCATCGACATCCTTGGCCATGCGGCGCGCGTCGCCGCACACGAAAAAGTGCGCTCCTTCGCCATCTAGCCATTTCCAAATCTCGGCAGCGTTTTCCAGCATGCGATGTTGCACGTAAATTTTTTCGGGTTGATCGCGTGACCAGGCGCAATCGAGTCGTGTGAGAATTCCCTCTTTTTTGAACGCCGCGAACTCCTCGCTGTAAGCAAAATCGCATTTCTCATGTTGCGATCCGAAGAAGAGCCAGTTTTTTCCCTTCCCTCCGATTGCCTTTCGCTCCTGCAAATATGCTCGAAACGGCGCGACTCCAGTTCCAGGTCCGACCATGATAATGGGGATGTCCGGATCTTCCGGGAGATGAAAATGTTTCGCCACGCTGGGATACACAGGCACCGGCACATTGTCCGCACGCTCGGCGAGAAATGATGAGGCGACGCCTTTGCGCACGCGACCATGACTTTCGTAGCGGATCAC
>QHOJ01000303.1 GCA_003218735.1 Verrucomicrobiota bacterium | reverse complement strand
TATGATTTGGGTCAAATGCATCGGCATCGACGATAAAGGCCGCGTAAAACTTTCGCGCAAGGCGGCGCTGAAAGAACGCGCTGAAAAAGAAACAGGCCAGGCTTTGTAAGCGGCACATTGTTGCTAGCGCAGCGAGACGTTCCAAACGGTCCTTCTGTGATCGCCCGCGGGCGATTTTCAATCTTTTGTTTTGCGTGAATCCTAGGATCGCGGCGCGATGGTATTCCATCTTGTTGTGAGCCAAATATGTGCCCGGGAAACCTTCGCTCCGCGACGTAAACCCGGTGCGCTGAAGACAGCGCACTCTACAGCAAGGTACGGCCTAGTTGACAATGTCCGGTGGGGATGGAGTTAAAAGGGGTGAGTGAATCATGATTACCCCGAGGCGAGTTTCTTACGCGGTGCTCGCCGCAACAATCATTCTAGCGGGCGTTCTTCATCTTGGCGTGCCGCTGCTGGTAGTCCTGTTTTCGTATTTTGCATTGCGCCAGCTATATTCTCTCACTAGGAGAAAATGGCTGGCGCTGGCGTTGTTCATCATCGCTGTGGCCGGGGTTGCCGCTGCCGGAGTTCATTTTACCCGGACGGCCGTTTTGGCTCTGCCGGACGTGGCGGATACCTCCATACCGTCGGCCAGCGCTTGGGCTCAGAAGAGGCAGATCGAATTACCTTTTACGGATTTCGAAAGTTTCAGGCAGGTTATCGTCGGCGCGCTCGGGGAGGAAGCGAGTTATCTGCGCAACGTTGCCAACGTTGCCAAAGCCACGGCCGCGAACCTGGTTTTCAGCATCCTTGGAATCGTCGCTGCCGCGAGCCTCTCGTTGAAAACCGGGCTCGACCCCTATCGGGGCACGCATCGGGTGAAGAATAATCTTTACTCTATTTGCTGCGATCAAGTCTCAAGGCGGTTCCGCGATTTTTATCGAAGCTTTGCTACGGTCATGGGCGCGCAGATCACCATTTCTCTCATCAATACGGCGTTGACCGCGATCTTTCTCTTGGCGGTTCGCATGCCGCACGCGCCGCTGCTCATAGCGGTCACCTTTCTTTGCGGACTCGTGCCAATCGTCGGCAACCTTGTGAGTAATACAATCATCGTCTTTGTTGCGTTAACGGTGTCCCTGAAGCTGGCGATTTCCGCGCTGGTGTTCCTCATTGACGGTGTCGCTCAAGCTGGCGATTTCCGCGCTCGTGTTCCTGGTAGCGATCCATAAGCTCGAATATTTACTGAACAGCAAGATTATCGGCGATCGAATCCGCAATCCGGTTTGGCTGACGCTGATTGCGCTGATTCTTGGTGAACGACTCATGGGCATCCCGGGATTAATCCTCGCGCCCGTAATATTGAATTATTTGCGCGTAGAGATGCTGACCGTGGAAGTGCCGGTTCGACGCGAACATGTTGAAATCTTAAATCGGTGAGCGGTTTGATCCGCGGAGCTTATCCGTTGTAACCTTGCAACGCTGACATGAGTCATGAAAGCCGGTTTCGTTGAAAAACTCATCGAGCGGCTCGGGCGTATCGGGCCGGAAGAGGTGCAGAATTATTTTCTGCGCCTGGCGCAGGAGAAAGGTTTTCTCGAAACGGTATTCAACGCCATCCAGGAAGGGATCATCGTCACAGATTCGAAAGGACGGATCACTTACGTGAATGACGCAGCGTGCGGACTATTTGGACTCGAAGCAGGCGAAGCAGTCGGCAAACGGCTCGACGAACGCATTCGAGGTCTCGATTGGGCATCTCTTACCCAAAGCGGAGGCCCGGTCAGCCACGACATCGAAATCTTCTATCCGCAAAATCGGTTCATCAATTTTTACGTTGTGCCGTTGGTGATGGAGCCTCGCGAAGCTGTAGCCGGAATCGGTGATTCGGGTCGGAACGAATCCTTGCGGAGTGAACGCGGTGGGCCGAGGTCAGCGACCCCGGCTACAGCAGAAGAGGTTGGCCACGTCATGATCCTGCGCGACATCACCGAGAGCCGCCGCACAGCGCAGCAAACGATTGAGTCGGAACGTTTGAACGCACTGATGTTGCTGGCGGCAGGCGTCGCGCACGAGATCGGCAATCCGCTGAACTCGCTGCACATTCACTTGCAATTGATGGAGCGCAGTGTGCAAAAGCTGCAGGACGGCGCGAAGGAGGACCTTGAACAGTCAATCGAGGTAGCCCGTTCCGAAGTCAACAGGCTGGATTCCATCGTTACGCAATTCTTGAAAGCCATCCGGCCATCGCGTCCGCAACTGCGGGCGGAAAATGTAAACACAATCGTCGAGGAAGCGGTTCGCTTTTTCGCCCCTGAGCTCCAGGACCGCGAAATCGTCGTCGAACAAGAGCTTCGCTCGGACGTGCCATTGCTTCAGCTCGATCGCGATCAGATCAAGCAGGCGTTTTACAACGTGATCAAAAACAGTCTCGAAGCCATGCACCGCCACGGCACCTTGCGAATTCGCACCGATTTGGACGACACGCATGTCATCGTCCGGTTTGTCGATACCGGCGGTGGGATGTCGGCGGAGAACTTGAGCCGCGTCTTTCAGCCTTATTTCACAACCAAACTATCCGGGACCGGGCTTGGATTATTGATTGTACGCCGGATCGTGCGCGAACACGGTGGCGAGCTCTCCATCGAGAGCAGCCAGGGCAGAGGTCTTACCCTGACGATCCGCTTGCCGTACATCGACAAACGCATTCGCATGTTGGAAGCCGGGCATCAGAAACCGTAAGCATGAAGGCACCCCCAAGCGGAGGGGGAGCTCTGCGACGCCGCCGAAGGTTGCGTGCCGCTCTGGACGGAAGAAACCGGCGCATTTTCCGACAGTTGAGGCTGGCTTCCGATCGATCATCATCTTCCTCACCGTGTGCACACACCGGCGAAGACCGCTGCTTGCAAACGACGAAGCTGCGGAACTGCTGATCACAGCATGGCAGGCGGCAAATCTCTGGCGGACTGGCCGCTACGTCATCATGCCGGATCACATTCATTTGTTCTGCGCGCCAAATACGTTCCCCCGGGCAACC
>QHOJ01000181.1 GCA_003218735.1 Verrucomicrobiota bacterium | reverse complement strand
TTCAGTTTCTGTAACGGCGGTCTCTGACCGTCGCAATACCAAATTACCCATCATTGCCGATTGCTAGGGTCGGGCAAACGTCCATCGCGCGCTCTGCAGCGTCCATTTCCTCCGGTGTCTCGGGTTGTTTGAAGAAATGAGCAGCAGTTTCGTCGGCGTTGTATTTCAAAAGATTTGGAGCCTCCTCGAGACAGAGACGGCATAATGCGCAACTGGTATCCACATACCACGGTCCGGGAGCATTCGCGGGCTGTCTGCTTAGTTTGTCTGCCATAGCTCCAAATTACTTAGTCGCGCCGACGGTTTCTGCCAGAGGAAGAAGCAATACGCGGTTGGCGTTTGCTGCGGTCTGTCTTATTGGGCATCTCTGAAGTGATCGCGAAATCCACTTGCCGCTTGAATGCATCGACGCGGACGATGAAGACACGCACTTCATCGCCCACGCTAAATCGCTTCCGTGATCGTCTGCCTATCAATCGCCGCTGCGCTGGCTCGAATACGTAAAAGTCGTCCATGAGCGAGGAGACATGGACAAGACCCGTGATCAGAACATCGGGGAGTTCAACCACGAGGCCGTAATTGCGTACATCGACAATAGCTGCGCGGAATACTTGCGGATTACGTTCGTCAAGTTGACGTTGGAAAAACTCGAGTTTCTTCGTCCTGACAGCCTCGATCTCCGCATCGGCTGCAGTGCGCTCGGTCGTTGAAATGTGCTCGGCGATCGACGCGATCTGACCCATGTCGGTCCGCGATTGGTATTTCCCATCGTGTTTAGCGAGAGCACGATGCACGACCAGATCCGCATAGCGCCGGATCGGGCTCGTGAAATGCAAGTAGTTAGGCTTGGCCAGCCCGTAATGTCCCAGTGGCTGCGGAGCGTAACGAGCGCGTTTCAAACTTTTCAACAGACCGATCTTGAGAGCTTGCTCTTCCGGTTTTCCGCGAATCGAAGCAAGCAGTCGCTGCAACTCAGGCCGATGCGTTAGATCGCCAACCTTATAGTCAAAACTGAGCGCGAACTCGCGATACTCCGCCAGCTTCTCTGGATCGGGATTTTCGTGGACGCGATAGACAGTCGGAATGGCGCGCTTCTTCAGCTCGCGCGCGACGGCTTCGTTTGCGGCCAGCATGCATTCTTCGATCAGTTGGTGTGATTCGTCATTTTCGATACGCTCCAGGTGGACGGGCTTGCCAATTTCGTCCAGGCGCACTTTTACTTCCGGAAAATCGAGATCGAGTGAGCCGTGTTCGAATCGCTTCCGTCGCAGCAACGATGCCAGTTCCCAGGCAACGTGCACCTGTTCACTCAACTTATTCCGAGGTGACGATTTCAGGATCGCGTAAGCCTGCTTGTACGTCAGACGGTGCGCACTGCGAATCACGCTCCTGGCGAAACGCGCGCTTCTCGCGACTCCATTTTTGTCGACTTGAATGAACACCGAACGCGTAAGCCGATCGACTTCCGGATTAAGACTACACACGCCGTTGCTGAGGCGCTCCGGCAACATCGGAATTACTCGATCGGGCAGATAAACGCTGTTTCCGCGCCGATACGCTTCGCGATCGAGTGCACTGCCTGGTTCAACATAAGCGGCGACATCAGCAATGTGCACCCCGAGTCGCCAACCGCCATTGTCGATCTTTTCAACATGGATCGCGTCGTCAAAATCGCGCGCATCGTCGGGATCGACGGTGATGATAAATTCCTTCCGCAAATCTTCGCGTCCCTCCAGTTTCTGCGAATCGACGGTTTCGGAAATCCGGTTTGCTTGATCGATAACGTCTCCCGGAAATTCAGTCGGTAAATGATACTTCCGGGTGATCGACAGCATGTCCACGCCTGGCGCGGAGGCTGGCCCAAGTATTTCGATGATGTCGCCTTCCGGATTAACGTGGCGCGATTCCCAAGGATCGAGTCGAACGACAACTTTGTCACCGACCGTAGCGGCAGTCTGCGACCGCCGATCTTTCACAGGCCGAACATACACGTCGTGGACGATTCGTGGATCATCCGGAACGACGTAATGAAAATTCCGCGAATGTTGCAATGTGCCAACGATCGTATCATGCGCCCGCTCCAAAATTCGGATTACGCGGCCTTCCTGTCGTCCTTTAGCGCGAGCGTAGGGTTGATTGCGACTAATGCGCACAACGACGCGATCGCCGTGCATCGCTGTACCCGTATTTTCGGCTGCGACAAAAATGTCCGACTCGCCCGGTTTTTCCGTGATTAGAAATCCATATCCAGCTTGATGGATTGACAACGTGCCCGTCACAAGATCGGCTTCTGCTGGCAAGACGTAGCGATTCTTGCGAATCCGCGCGATCTCGCCTGCGCGTTCGAGCTCGCGCAACGCCTGATTTAATCGCATGCGCACGCCGCTTTTGCGGCCAAGCGCTTTTGCCAGTTCGCTCTTGTCGAGCGGCCGGTAGTCAGGAGAGGCGAGGAGTCCGAGAATTTGTTCTCGAATCTTACGTCCGTTTTCAGTCATGCGAGCGAAACGATATCGCGGTGTTATTGTCGATGTAACGACGTTTTAAGCGAAGCTCGAAAAATGCAAAAAGCGATTATTGCTGGGGCATTTGCGATTACAGTCGCGACAACCGCTTTATTTGCTGCTGGAGGAGCTAAAATGAAGATCACAAGTTCTGCTTTTCAAGAAGGCGGTGACATCCCATCGAAATTCAGCCGCGACGGCGGGAACGTTAATCCACCGCTTCGCATCGAGGGAACGCCCCAGAATGCCAAGAGTCTGGTCCTGATCGTCGATGACCCTGACGCGCCCGTTGGTTTGTTCACGCATTGGCTGGTGTGGAACATCGATCCCAAAACAACTGAGATTCCCGAGAAGAGCCTGCCAAAAGGAGCCGTGCAGGGCACTAATGATTATCCGAATCTTGGTTATGGCGGGCCGCAACCACCCTCAGGCACGCATCGTTATTACTTCAAAATCTTCGCGCTCGATCAAACCCTCGATCTTCATTCCGGCGCGAAGCGACAAGAACTCGACAAAGCGATGAACGGCCACATCATCGCGCAGGGCCAATCGATGGGTCGCTACACGCACGGCAGATAACGAGCGGAAGCCAGTTCGAATAAAGTACCACGTGTGATAGTCTCACCCGCAATGGGTGGGAGGCAGTGGAAAATCGCCGGCTGCGTTGTTGATCTTTCGCGTTACGGGCTGATCATGGGCGTCCTGAACGTTACTCCGGATTCGTTCTCCGACGCCGGGAGATTTTTTTCTGCGCAAAAGGCGGTCGAGCGCGGCTTGAGCCTGGCCCAGGAAGGCGCCCAAATCATCGATGTAGGCGGCGAATCGACGCGGCCTGGCGCGGAGTCTGTCGCAGCAAAAGAAGAACTGCGTCGTGTAGTTCCACTGATCAAGGAATTGAGGGCGAAGATCGACATTCTTATTTCGATCGATACATCGAAGGCTCAGGTTGCACGTGCAGCGATAGAGGCAGGCGCTTCAATCGTAAACGACGTCACCGGGGGACAAGGCGACAAAGAGATGATACCACTTGTTGCCGAAAGCAAAGCAGCCTTCATCATTATGCATATGCAAGGAAATCCCCGGACGATGCAGATTGCACCGCACTATATCGATGTGGTCTCGGAGGTCGCTGATTTTTTTCGACAACAATATGCCCGCGCTCTACAGTGCGGCATTGATCCCATGGCGATTGCGTTTGATCCGGGAATTGGTTTCGGGAAAACGCTTGAGCACAATCTCGAGCTGCTCGCGCAACTTGAGCGAATTCGAGTGCACGAGCGTCCGCTCGTGGTGGGGATTTCCAGGAAGTCTTTTCTAGCTAAACTGATCGGCTCATCCGAGGTGAACGATCGGCGTGCGCCTGCGGTGGCCTTGACATCTCTTTTGCGGGCGCGCGGTGCGGATGTTTTTCGCGTTCACGATGTAAAAGAGAATGTAAACGCGCTCTTGGTGACTGAAGCGATCCTTCAAAAGGCAAAATGATTCAGGAACTCATTCATCTTTGGCTGAGAGGCTGGCGTAGCGCCTTTGAAATCATTTTGCTAAGCGTGGCGATCTATTATGGCTATCTTTACTTTCGCGGGACGCGCGGCGCCAAAGTGTTGACCGGGCTGGCGATCGTTTTCTTGACGCTGACGTTGATTTCTCAGTTGCTCAATCTGGTTGTGATCGGCTGGCTCGTGCGAAGTTTTTCGGTCTTCCTGGCGGTCGCATTGGTAGTGATCTTCCAACCGGAGCTGCGCCGTGGCCTGGCCGCGCTCGGCGGGCATCCAATCTTCTCCCTAACGAGCGAAAAACGCGAAACTGTCCACGATCTTGCGGAGGCAGTGAACCAGCTGGCGAACAAACAATACGGCGCTCTAATCGCGATTGAGCGCGATACGTCGATTCGAGTTTATGAGGAAACTGGCGTGACGATCGATGGCGATTTTTCTGTCGAGCTCATCCTGGCAATTTTTCACCCAAAAGCCGCGCTTCACGATGGCGGAGTCATCGTGCGCAATGGGCGGATCGCAGCCGCGGCCTGCATTTTCCCGGTGAGTCAGCGCGAAACACTGGACCGAAGCCTCGGATTGCGTCATCGCGCCGGCCTCGGAATCACGGAAGAATCGGACGCCGTGGCGGTGATCGTTTCTGAGGAGACCGGCGGCATTTCCATTTGCCACCGGCGACGGATTGAGCGCAATTTTACTCCCGAAACATTTCGTCAGCGCATCGCGGAAATTTTATTACATGGCAATTATGAAGAGACTGATCCTGAAAAACTGGCGCGCGAAGTTGATCTCCCTCTTACTCGCGACAACCCTTTGGTACCTGATCAAAAAGAACGTAGCGACGACCCCCTCGCCGTCTGAAAGGGCCGCCGGCACTACGACGACGGAAAGGCGTTGAGGCTGGGCCTAGCGCAAAAAACGCGATAGATTTTCTTCTTCCCAGCGTCGCGCCCGGCGGTAGTTCCGAAACTCTCGCTCGCGGCGATTGAATTCTTCCGTGTGCACGCGGCGCCGACCTCCCCTGACGCTTTCCTCCGGTACCACCGAATGCAGCATTTCGTGGTAAAGCACATACTGGAGAAACCAAAGCGGGACAAAGGGTTGATCCAGTGATGGATTGATCCGGATAACGCGGTCTTCCTCCTGAATCGTGCCAAAGACGAAATATTCTCTCGGGCGATGTCTTCGCCGTTGGCCCCACATTACTTTATAGCCGCGCAGCTGGCCGCGAAAGTATCGCTCGTTCAATCGATCAAAAATAGGACGCAGATCGAAATGCGTACCTTCATGCTTCAAATTCAACTGCCGCTGCATCGGAAGCATCGGGTGCGCGAGTTTTCGCTTTGTCTTCGCCTGCTTGGCCATCTGCTTGAACCTCCAAACCGAACAAGTGGAAACTACTTTAATAGCCTTTGATTGAGTGACAAGAGAAGCGGCCACATTTGCGCGTAAAAGTTCTAAGCACCTAAACGCCAAGTTCTTGTAACGATCTACTAGTTCGAGGGTTTAATGGAGCGTAATATCCACAACCTCTGGCGCTTATAGAACAAGATCGGCCGTTTATCGCCTTTGGGGGATAAACCCATTCAAAAGAATTTTTAGCCAATCACTTGCGACTTTTTTCCGTCCCGCGCCCTCTGAGACCATGACCCAAATACTTTGTAGCTTCTTCAGTTCTTTCTCGGCGTCCTCTCCTCGACGCCGGTGTCAATGGAAGCAGCGATCGAACAGTGAACCGAAGGAACGGCAATAGAAATAGTTCCAGTACATATTT
>QHOJ01000302.1 GCA_003218735.1 Verrucomicrobiota bacterium | reverse complement strand
GACCTTCCGCCGGAATTCGCGAAAGATGTCGAGTTCAACGCGATTCAGGCCCACCAGCTGAAAGACTCGGGTAAGGAGGCAATCACCGTTCGCAAGGAGGCCCTGCCAGGGGCCGCGGAGCGAAAAAAGGCTCTCGGTTATTGAGCGACCATCCCGCGCCGGTTAAATCCGTCCTCGTTCAATTCTCTCCGATGGCATTGTTGCCTTGGTTCGTGCGATATCATGCCTGATAGGTGCGGCCGATTAACTCAGGTGAAATCCCCCACGCGCGCGAGCTCGCCGTGAAATAAAGAGCTCTGCATTCTAGACAATCTGCCGTTCTCGACAAAAGAGCGGCTGACACAGCCGCCGCTACAGCTTTTTGTCTTTTGCCAGTTTGATCGACAAGTCGCGCAATTGTCGCGGATCGACTTCAGCGGGTGACCGCGACATCAAATCCATGCCGCGATTATTTTTCGGGAAGGCCATCACGTCGCGGATCGATTCTTCGCCGCAAGCGAGCATGACCAAGCGATCCAATCCAAGCGCGATGCCGCCGTGCGGCGGCGCCCCAAGCCGTAAAGCGCGGAGCAAATGGCCGAAGAGTAATTGTCGATCTTCCGCGCTCACGCCGAGAGCTTCGAACATCTTTTCCTGCAATCCCGCCTCATGAATGCGCATGCTGCCGCCGCCGATCTCGACGCCATTTAAAACGACGTCATAAGCTTCCGCGCGAATTTCACCAAACTTCTTCGCGTCGAATAACGGAGTATCTTCCGCTTTCGGCCGCGTGAACGGATGATGCACCGCGTTCCATTTGTTCTCCTCCGCGCTCCATTGCATGAGCGGAAAATCTGTGACCCAAAGAAAATCCCAGACTTCGGCCTCAGGCATCAGGTTTTGAATTTCAGCCACCCGCAAACGGATCCGTCCGAGCACTTCGCAGGCGATTTCCCATTTGTCCACGCCGAACAATATCAAATCGCCCTCCTCGATCTTTAGTTTCGACTGCAACGCGGTTTTCTCCGCATCGCTGAAAAATTTCACAATCGGCGATTTCCAGTCGCCGTTCTCGACCTTGATGAAGGCGAGCCCTTTTGCGCCGAACAACTTGGCCGTTTCGGTCAGTTCCTCGATTTGCCCAGTTGTGATCCCGGCAAATCCTTTCGCGTTGATCGCTTTTACGACGCCGCCTGAATCAAGTGCGCCGCGAAAAACTTTGAACCCGCTCGCGCGAAAATCGTCGCTCAGATCGACAAGTTGCACGCCGAAGCGGCGATCGGGCTTGTCGCTGCGGCGTTTTGATGTCGATATTGCGCGCGGCCTTGAAGATCGCAGCAAGCATTCCTTCCGTGACCGCGAAAATATCGTCGGGCGTGACGAAGGACGCTTCGATGTCGATCTGCGTGAACTCCGGCTGCCTGTCCGCGCGCAAATCTTCGTCGCGAAAGCATCTGGCGATTTGGAAATATTTTTCTACGCCAGCAACCATCAGCAGTTGCTTGTATTGCTGCGGCGCTTGCGGAAGCGCATAAAATTTGCCGGGCGTCAGACGGCTCGGCACCAAAAAGTCGCGCGCACCTTCCGGTGTACTCTTCGACAAAATCGGCGTCTCGATTTCGACGTAGCCTTGCGAATCGAGATAATCGCGCGTCGCTTTCGCAACCCGGTGGCGCACTCGCAGATTGCGAGACAACTGCGGACGCCGCAGATCGTAATAACGATAAGTCATCCGCAAATCTTCATTGTGGATTTCGGCGTCGATCGGGAAGGGCAACACGTCCACGCGATTTAGGATTTGCAGACGATTTGGAATGACTTCGATATCGCCAGTCGCAAGTTTTGAATTTTCTGTTCCGGGCACGCGCGCCGCGACTAGACCAGAAACTTCGATCACATCTTCGCTCCCCAGCATGTGCGCTTCCCTGGCGAGTTCCGCGTTTTCCTCGGGGCGAAAGACTACTTGTGTCAGACCCTCGCGGTCGCGGAGATCGATAAAGATGACGCCACCGTGATCGCGCGAGACATGCACCCAACCGGCAAGGGTCACGCTTTTGCCGATGTCAGTTTTGCGCAATGAATTGCAATCGTGTGTGCGATACATCGTTTTTATCATGTTGAGCGAAAGTCTCGCCCTGAGCAAAGTCGAATGGGTCGAAGCACCTCTCGAATAGAAAGTGAGATCCTTCGATTTAGCTGCACCCCACTCAGGATGACAAACTGAGCGAGCGCGCGAGGTATGCAAGCAGCTCTTGATTTGAAATAAGCTGCTGTTCGCCCGTCGTGAGATCCTTCACCGCCACTTGCGGCCATTCGTCTCCGAATAAAACGGCAAGTCGCGCGCCGAGCTGTTCGGCAGCTTGAAATTGCCTGGCGACTTTCTCGGATGCGAAGGAGTAATCGACGCGATAATCTTTATCACGCAGGGTTTGGACATGCGCGAGTGCATCCGGGCGGCGTTGTTCCTTGGCGATCACAATATAGATGTCGATCTTGTGCTCGGCAGTGATTGCCTGCTGCATCTTCGCGCACGCGCTCCCATGTTCGCGAATCATTTCGCCAAGAACCACGTCGCCCATGGCAAAACCAAGCGCTGGCATTGAGACGGCTCCATCGCTGAGTTGCCCGATCAAATTGTCGTAGCGACCGCCGCCGGCAACGGCGCGAAGTTTTCCGGCGCGATCGAACACTTCGAAAACGATCCCGGTATAGTAAGCAAGCCCACGAACAATTCCTACATCGACGGCCACGAAATCGGCCAAGCCGCGAGCCCGCAAACCATCGACAAGGCTCTCAAGCTTTTCGCTCTTGCCGCCGTCATGCAAAATAGCGAACACCGGATCGGCCAGCTTGCCAAGTTTCGCGCGCGTATTTTCCGGCGACTCGCGCCCAGA
>QHOJ01000180.1 GCA_003218735.1 Verrucomicrobiota bacterium | reverse complement strand
TCTTTACCACTGAAAGGTCGAGGTTATAATAGCGGATTCACAATTAGCCGCCATGCTTCACATCCTGGCAGCTTTTTGCTTCTCGCGAGCACACAGTTTGTCTTGAACGAAGTCAAATGGCTCCAACGCTGAAATTGAAGGCAGAACTGGCGGCTCGGAATTCAACGCCGAACTCGAGCGCAGTGAAACTCCGTCAAGTAGGTTTCTTAGAATCTCCTTTAGCTGGACGTACCAGAACCGGCCTTGGATATCGAGAGTCAGCAGTAGTTGCAATTAAGCGACGCAGGCACGTCGCGTTTTAGGTTCGAATCTTTTCTGAACGGTCCGAAAGGGCAAAGGTGCCCGGCTGAGAAAAGTGCCAAAAGCAGCCGATTTTCCTTCCCTTGCCCAAATCGGCTGCAGTAAAGTCGGCGGCTTCAGAAATGATAGATGACATTATCGAGGCGAAAGAACTGCGGATTGAGCGGAAGCGTTTTTACGTGGAGCTCCGCGAGAATGAACGCGGGAAATTCTTGCGCATCACCGAGGAAGCTCACGGTCGCCGCAATACCATCATCGTACCGAGCACTGGTGTGGACGATTTTACAGCGGCGATCTCTGAAGTTCTGACGAATAACGGAACCGCGCCGGTTTAATCGCAAAAGGTTTCAGGGCTGGAACAGTCTGGGACGCGCTGGCGAAGCGCCTGCCATTACACTTAGCTGACTACCGGGACGCGCGCCAATGGACGGCTCATTGACACCTAAACTGGTGGAACTACTTTGGCGCGTTCGCCGACCGAAGCTCGGCCGCGTTCCTCAATCATGGTCGCAAAACGAAAATCTACCGGTCGCAAAAAAATTCGCCGCCCAAAAATAAGGTCGACCTCGAGCCGCCGTGCGGCTTCCGCGAAGTTAAGGAAAATGCCGCGTTATGTTTACTACTTCGGCGATGGCCATGCGGACGGCGCTGGGAGCATGAAGCCGCTCCTCGGCGGCAAGGGCGCAAATCTGCACGAGATGACACGCATCGGTTTGCCTGTGCCGCCGGGATTCACGATCACGACCGAAGTCTGCAGTTATTTTTACGATCACAAGCGCACCTACCCGTCCCAATTGGAAGCGCAACTGGCCGCCGCACTCGCCAGGGTTCAAGAATCCGTCGGGAAAAAGTTGGGCGACAAGGAGCAACCGTTGCTCGTTTCGGTCCGCTCAGGGGCGCGCGATTCCATGCCGGGGATGATGGACACGATCCTGAACCTCGGAATGAACGATGAGGTGGTAGAGATTATTGCGAAGAAAACAAAAAACGCACGCTTTGCCTGGGACTCATATCGGCGCTTCTTGCAGATGTACGGCGATGTCGTCATGGGCGTCCAAAAGCGGCCAGGCGAGGACCATGAGCCGTTCGAAAGCGTGATCGAACACTTAAAAGATCAACGTTACGGCAAACATGATTTCCCAGATGTAAAACTCACGGCCGCCGATTTGAAGGAGCTGGTAAAGCGCTTTAAAGCCCTAATCGAGGAGCGGACCGGGAAATCATTTCCACAAGATCCGAAGCAACAGCTCTGGGGCGCAATTGGCGCGGTCTTCGGCTCGTGGATGAATGATCGCGCGATGGTTTATCGCCGGAGATATGGTATCCCGCACGACTGGGGAACTGCGGTCAATGTCCAGACGATGGTGTTTGGGAACATGGGCGAGACAAGCGCGACCGGTGTGGCTTTCACACGCGACCCAGCGAGCGGAGAAAAAGTTTTTTACGGTGAATATCTAATCAACGCGCAAGGCGAAGATGTGGTCGCAGGCGTGCGCACGCCGCATCCGATTGCCGATCTCGCGAAGCAAATGCCGGCGGCGCACAGAGACCTGATGAAAGTCCGCGCAACCCTGGAAGAGCACTTTAAGGACATGCAGGACCTCGAATTCACGGTGGAGGACAATCACCTTTACATTTTGCAGACGCGCAATGGCAAGCGCACCGGCCATGCTGCCGTTCGCATCGCTGTCGACATGGTCGGCGAAAAATTAATCAGCAAAAAAGAGGCGGTTCGACGAATCCCAGCCGATTCGCTTGCTCATCTTTTGGCGCCTATCTTCGATCGACAGTCAGCCAGTAACGCGAAAAAAATCGGCAGCGGCCTGGCGGCCGGACCCGGCGCCGCATCTGGCCATGTCGTTTTCAGCGCGGAAGAAGCAGTAGCCCGCTCGGGAAAAGGCGAAAAGGTCGTGCTCGCGCGCATTGAAACTTCACCGGAAGATTTGCGCGGGATGATCGCGGCGGAGGGAATCCTCACTTCGCGCGGAGGCGTTTCTTCACACGCCGCGTTGGTGGCGCGGCAGATGGGAAAAGTATGCGTGTGCGGCGCAACCGGGATTCAAATCGACTACCAGAAACGTACGTTGAGCGCGAACGGCATGAGCTTGAAGCAGGGGGATTATATCTCGATTGATGGAACGGCGGGTGAAGTGTTTGCCGGCGAAGTGACGACTGCACCCTCGGAGATTATTCAGGTGTTGGTGGACCGCTCGCTTAATGCGAAAAAGAGCATTAGCTACCAGGAATACTCAAAGCTCATGAAGTGGGCCGACGATTTCCGCACTCTCGGCGTGCGGACAAATGCAGATACCCCCGAGCAAGTCATAACCGCCGTCGCGTTCGGCGCGGAAGGAATTGGTCTCTGCCGCACTGAGCACATGTTTTTTGAAGGCGACCGGATAGACGCCATGCGCGAGATGATTCTCGCGGGCACGAAAGAGGAGCGGGCGCGAGCGCTGGCTAAGCTGCTTCCCTACCAGCGAGAAGATTTTGTCGGCATCTTCAACGCACTTGATGGATTGCCGGCGACGATTCGTTTTCTTGATCCGCCGCTGCACGAGTTTCTGCCGCACGATCACGCTCAACAAAGCGAATTGGCAAACAAACTCGGCGTAGCAGTTGAACAGATCTCCCGTCGTGTGCATGAACTGCACGAATTTAACCCGATGCTCGGCCATCGCGGTTGTCGCCTCGGCATCGTTTATCCAGTGCAGCGCAAAGGCATCAAGGTTCATCCTGAAATCATGATTCCGCTGGTAGGATTTCCGCGCGAGCTAAAGCTTCAGATCGACATCGTCCGCCGCGTCGCGGAGGCAATCGCTCGGGAGCGAGAGACGAAATTCAATTATCTCGTCGGGACGATGATTGAAATTCCGCGCGCCGCGCTCGTGGCCGACCAAATCGCGCGCGACGCCGAGTTTTTCAGTTTTGGCACAAACGATCTGACGCAGACGACTCTTGGGATGAGCCGCGACGACTCCGGGAGTTTTCTGCCCACTTATGCCGAGCTCGATATTATCGATGCAAATCCGTTCGCATCGATCGATCAGAAAGGCGTCGGCCGACTAATGGAGATAACGCGCGACTTGGGACGAAAAACTCGTCCGGACATCAAACTCGGAATCTGTGGGGAACACGGCGGTGAGCCTGCAAGCGTCAAATTCTGTCACCGGCTTGGTTTGAATTACGTGAGCTGCAGTCCCTCGGAGATTAGAGGGCGTGGTCAGGTTTGGCGATATCGAAGCGGCGCGTCAACGCATCACCGGCGCGATCTACTATTCTCCCTGCCCAGATTCCATTCCGCTGAGTGAGATCACGGGTATGAAGATCTTCTGCAAGCTCGACAATTTGCAGCGCACCGGAAGTTTCAAGGAACGCGGCGCGCGTAACGCTCTGGCCCAATTGCCGCCGGATCAGCAGAAGCGCGGCGTGATCGCCGCGTCCGCGGGCAATCACGCTCAGGCGCTTGCCTACCAGGGGAAATTGCTCGGCATTCCTGCTACAGTGGTGATGCCGAAGTCGCGAAAGAAAAAGGACTCGCCTACATCGATGGGTATGACGATCCGGCGATCATTGCCGGCCAGGGAACGATGGGACTCGAAATCGTCGAGCAAGTTCCCGATCTGGACGCGGTGATCATTCCGGTGGGTGGCGCGGGTTTGCTCGCCGGCGTTTCCTTGGCCGTCAAAACTCTGCGACCGGACGCGAAAATTGTCGCCGTCGAAGGAGAAAACGTCGCAAGTTTTTCCGCGGCGCTTGAGGCAGGCAAGCCAGTGAAAGTTGCGCTGCATCCAACGCTGGCTGATGGCCTCGCTATTCCTCAAGTTGGATCAAATGCATTTGAGATTGCGCGTTCGCTTGTCGATCAAACGATTACTGTTACGGAAGAAGAGATAGCTGTTGCGATCCTGCGTTTGGTCGAGCTAGAGAAGAGCGTCATCGAAGGTGCCGCCGCGACTGCACTCGCCGCGTGTCTTTCTGGAAAATTAAAAGACCTGGCGGGTAAGCGAGTGGTTCTTTTACTTTGCGGCGGAAACATCGATCCCAACGTGCTTAGCCGCGTGATTGAACGAGGTTTGGTCGCGGACGGTCGGCTCGGCCGATTCACCGCTGTAATTAGCGATCGTCCCGGCGGCCTCGCCGATCTCGCCACTCAAATGGCTTCCATCGGCGCGAGCATCAAACAGGTGGTGCACGATCGCGCGTTCGCCAGTTCGGACGTTTCTGCCGTCAATGTCCTTTGCACAGTTGAAACACGGAACCATGAACATCTGGCCGAACTCCGCGCCAAATTGAAAAGCCACGGCGTCAAAACCTACGACTCAAAATAAATGTGGTAGGGACCTTGGTGTTCCGATGATCGTGGCTCCACTGACCTTCCGCATTGCCCACAAACTTGAAGCGTGATTCGCCTTCCGTAGTCTCCTCAAATGCAGATGCGCGAAAACGACACTGATCTCAATTCTTTCGCGCGTCGTCACATTGGCCCGAACGAAGCGGAGGTGGCGCAAATGCTCCGCGATGTCGGTTTCGAAAATCTCGATGGGTTGATCGAAGCGGCGATTCCGAAAAATATCCGGCTGACTCGGCAATTAAATTTTCCGGAAGCAAGATCGGAGAGCGAAGCGCTGGCGGAACTGCGCGCGATTTCGAAAAAGAACAAGGTGCTCCGCTCGTTCATCGGCGCTGGTTATTCCGATTGCATCACGCCGCCAGTCATTCAGCGAAACATTCTGGAAAATCCCGGCTGGTACACCGCTTACACGCCCTATCAAGCTGAGCTCGCTCAAGGCCGACTGGAAGCGCTGCTTAATTTTCAGACAATGATTGTCGATCTTACCAAGCTCGATGTTGCGAACGCGTCTCTTCTCGATGAAGCCACCGCCGCCGCCGAAGCAATGGCGCTTTGTCATGCGGTCGTTCCCAATCGGAAAATGTTTTTCGTCGCGAACAACTGCCATCCGCAGACCATTGAAGTCGTTCGCACCCGGGCGAAGCCGGTCGGCATCGAGGTCAAGATCGACAATTTCTCGCAGTTCAAATTCGACAACACCGTTTTTGGCGCACTTGTCCAGTATCCCGCCACGGACGGGGCGATTTACGATTACAGTCAATTTGTCGAGCAAGCGCACGCGGCTGGCGCGCTCGTTGTGGTTGCAGCGGATATTTTGGCGCTGACATTATTGAAACCACCGGGAGAATTCGGCGCTGATGTGGCGGTAGGCAATACGCAGCGCTTCGGTGTGCCTCTCGGGTTTGGCGGACCACATGCCGCATACTTTGCCACGCGCGAGGAATATAAACGTCACATGCCGGGGCGCCTGGTCGGCGTTTCGCACGATGCTGAAGGCCGGCCGGCTTACCGCCTCGCATTGCAAACGCGGGAGCAACATATTCGGCGCGATAAAGCCACCAGCAATATTTGCACCGCGCAGGTGCTACTCGCGGTCATCGCTTCGATGTACGTGGTTTATCATGGACCGCGCGGTCTTCGCGCAATCGCCGAACGCGTTCATCGCCTGATCAGCCAGCTCGCACGGGGTCTGCGCGCTCTTGGCCTTACCGTTATCCATGAAGACTTTTTCGACACGATCCGCGTCGAAGTCGAATCGAGCAACACGCTCATCGAGCATGCGGAGAAGGCGGGTTGCAACTTACGGCCTTTCGGGCCGCGCGCCGTTGGCATCTCATTCGATGAAACGACTACCAATCGTGACATCGAGGTGTTGATGTCGATTTTCCGTGGCACTCACGTTCGTGATTTTGCTGATGATGATCTCGGCGAACCGCCAATTCACATTCAGCAATTCGCAATCCGCAATTCCGATTTCCTGACGCATCCTATCTTCAACAGACACGACACGGAGACAGAAATGCTCCGTTATCTTAAAAAACTCGAATCGCGCGATCTGTCTCTAACCACTTCGATGATTCCGCTCGGCTCGTGCACGATGAAATTGAATGCTACCGCGGAAATGTTTCCGATTTCATGGCCTGAAATCTCCAGGTTGCATCCGTTTGCGCCGAGTGATCAGACCACCGGTTACACGGAGATTTGCAAGCAATTGGAAGAATGGCTCGCTGAGATCTCAGGTTTTGCTGCCGTTTCATTGCAGCCCAATGCTGGATCCCAGGGAGAATTCGCCGGGCTGCTCGCGATCCGCGAGTATCACGCGTCGCGCGGCGAAGCTCATCGTAATATCTGTCTCGTCCCTACCTCGGCGCATGGGACAAATCCCGCCAGCGCAGTGATGGCCGGTTTTAAAGTTCTCTCGGTTGCGTGTTTGAAAGATGGCGATATCGATCTTGCCGATCTGCGCGCAAAAGCAGATGAGCATGCGCGCGATCTCGCCGCGTTAATGGTGACATACCCTTCGACGCATGGCGTTTTCGAAACCACTATTCGTGAGATTTGCGAGGTCGTGCATGCGCACGGCGGCCAGGTATATATGGACGGAGCGAACATGAACGCGCAAGTCGGGCTGTGCCGCCCCGGCGATTACGGCGCAGATGTTTGCCATTTAAATTTGCACAAGACGTTTTGCATTCCTCATGGCGGGGGCGGCCCAGGCGTAGGTCCGATCGGTGTCGCGAAACATCTCGCGGCGTTTCTACCGCGCCAATTCGTCCTCGATCCAGAAACAGGTCGTATCGTTTTTGGCGAAGGCGAACGAGGGAAACGGCCGCCGACTGGAAACATCGGCTCGGATTATCAACATGGCGGCGGCAAAGGCGGAAACGTGTCCGCAGCGCCATACGGCAGCGCGAGTATTCTGACAATTTCGTGGATGTACATCCGCATGATGGGCCCGGGCGGATTAACCGAAGCGACTAAGATCGCGATCTTAAATGCAAACTATATTGCAAAGCGGCTCGATCCATATTTTCCAGTCCTTTTCAAAGGCAAACATGGTCTGGTTGCGCATGAATGCATTCTCGATCTTCGGCGATGGAAGGATGCCGGAATCGAAGTGGAGGATGTCGCAAAACGTTTGATGGATTATGGATTTCACGCGCCGACGATTTCCTGGCCCGTCGCCGGAACGATGATGGTCGAACCTACTGAGAGCGAACCGAAACACGAGCTTGATCGTTTTTGTGACGCCCTGATCTCGATCCACGCAGAGATTGAAACGATCGCGAATGGAAAAACTGATCGGAAAAACAACCTCTTAAAAAACGCCCCGCACACAGTGCGGCAAATTGCTTCCGAAAAGTGGGACCGGCCTTACTCACGCGAACAAGCAGCTTTTCCCGCGCCGTGGACATGCGAGCACAAATTCTGGCCCGCCGTCGCCAGGATCGATAACGTTTACGGCGACCGAAATCTCTTCTGCTCCTGCCCGCCCCTCGAGGAATCTGTTTAGCGGCAGTCTGTCACCGAAAAACAGCGCGGCAATTTTAACCTTCCGGTGCAAGCTCGGGAGCAGCGACCACGCGTGTCGGCACAAGCCGCAATCCCGTGCCGCTTTTTTCCTCGCTAACTTCGTCGCCAATTTCGTGATATTCGGCATCAGCGTTGACCTGCCAAAGATCGTAAAGCTTCGTCTCGGCCAAAATATTTTCCACGCACAACATGGCAGTCATCATGGCGTGATCCTGGTTATTATATTTGTGCATGCCATTGCGCCCGACGAGGTGGAGGTTCGGATAACGGTGATCGAGCTCCTGACGAATAATCGCCACGTGGCGGGCATAATCGTCATCATAAACGGGATACGCTTTTTTCTGACGAACGACACAGCCATCGATCAAATCCCCCTGTTTGGCCAGGCCGATCTTAATCAGCTCACGCTGGGCCAGCCCGATCAAGTCGCTATCGCTCGAATCCCAAAGTCCGTCGTGCTCGAAACAGAAATATTCCAGACCGTAACAGACCTTGTCGAGCTCTGGCACCATCTCTGGCGACCAGGAGCGGAAATTTTGCACCCGACCAACCTTCACGCTTGGGTCGTGAATGTAGATCCAGTTATCATCAAACATCTCTCGATCTTTCAAGATGAGCATGACCGTGAGAAAGTCGCGGTATTTGAGGTTTTCTGCGGCGTCTCTGGTTCGCTCACTTACCTCCGGGGATAGTCCGCACACAAGTTCCCGCATCGGTGCGGATGAAATAACGTGTTCGGCTTGAAGGGTCAGCGAGTTACCCTGTCGATCTTTGTATTCGACGGCCCAAGTGTCAGAGGCGTCATCGTAAGAACAACGAGTAACCTTACAGCCCATCTCGATCTTACCGCCCATCGCTTTCGTTTTTTCGGCGCACGCTTCCCACATCATGCCGGGACCTCTGCGCGGATAACGGAAGGAATTGATCAATGTCTTAATCACTTTGGTTCGATCTCCGTTGTAGCGCTGTGGCAATAGCGCGTTCTTGATCGCACTGCCCAGGGAAAGTCCTTTTATACGCTGCGCAGCCCAGTCTGCGGAAATTTCACGGCAGCTCATGCCCCAGACCTTTTCGGTGTAGCTCTTGAAGAATGTCTTGAAGAGTCGTTTGCCGAACTGGTTGCTCACCCACTCTTCAAAATTGCGGGGGTTTCGCACCGGGAAGAGGCGCGCTTTTAACCAGGAGAGGACGCAAAGAACGGATTTGATAATGCCGAGCTTGAGCAACGCTTCAAACGGCTTGAGCGGATAGGAAAAAAACTTACCGCCGTAAAAAATACGCGATGAACGAGGCCGTACGAGCATGTCGTTAGGCAAAATCTCGGTCCACAAATCTTCTACCGCTTTGGATTTGGAAAAGAAACGGTGCCCGCCGATATCGAAGTGGAAGCCTTTGTAGGTGGTGGTGCGCGAAATACCACCGACATAAACTGGATCGGCTTCCAGAACAGTAGCCTCAATCCCCTCCTTTGACAGAAGGTAGCCTGCAGTCAAACCTGCGGGCCCCGCCCCGATGATGGCGACTTTTGTTTTCATACTATGCGACCCAATTCCCCCGGGTGAAATTCCAGACGTACCAACCCTGTACGCTTAACCCAGCAGCGCTGACTAACACTGCTGCCGCCATTCCGAACGCCCGCAGAAAGATCGGCGACTTGTGAAGTTGACTTAGAATATTCAAAAGCGCCAGCACGATTAGCGCGTGCACGCAAAATTCGTAGCGCAGCATGCTCTCCATCTCCACGCAGGCCACTCCGCTGACTGAAATGTAATAGATCACCGCAGCGCAGAAATAGAGGCCGGCCCGTGTTGGCCAGCCGGCCAGCCGGCGAATCGCTGGAAACAGTTCGCAAATTGCAATCGCGAGAATGAGCAACGCGCCCAAAGTCATCGACATCTGGCTGGCCTCGGTCGGATTGTTTGGCGCTGGAAGAAGCCAGCGATAACTCGACGGTTTAAACACTGCCAGGTAATCGGGAACGATCCCCCATCCGGCCGCTTGAGTCAGCATATAGATATTCCAGTGACCCCAGTGCACTTGAGAGTAAACAAAAAATGCGAGCGCGCCTAAAGTTGCGACAAACATCAAAGCAATTGCAGAGACGTGCTGGCGAAAC
>QHOJ01000179.1 GCA_003218735.1 Verrucomicrobiota bacterium | reverse complement strand
AAGACGCTTTGGAGCGATGTAGCGCACATAGCGCCGATTTTCTCTTTGATCGACAAACAAACCGACGGAGTAACCTGCTCCGAAATCGATTCCAAACTTCAGATGCCGCTCGATCGCGATCGTTTGCAAATTTCCATGCGGGTCGCCAAAGATGAGACTGGGGGGCTCGCGTTCTTCACTTTTCCGGGGAGTAAACCGGGCGAAAATGCGGCCTACATCGAATCGCACGATCTTCGCCCAGGAGTGTAGTTCCTGGATCAAACACTCGCGCGCTAGAACTCTTTTGAACGAGATGAGGACGTCGCGTCCGAAGCGCTCAACCCAACCGTCGTCAATGGTGCAGAGCCGATGGGCATCGGTTCCTTCCGCTTCAAAATCGCGCAGCAAGGTTGCGTCAATCCATCCAGATTTCGGTTTCATCGGCCGCGGTGATCTCTAACGGCATACTTGCGAATCGGCAGTGCGCAACGGATCGGTTGCCGCCGGGGCCGGGCGCGCTACACTCCTGCATCGCAAAGCGTCCTCACGTGCCCAACTCCACCGCTGACCTATGCAACAAGTTACGGTTCGCATTCCGGCGAGCACATCTAATCTCGGCCCCGGCTTTGATTGTCTCGGCGTGGCGCTGCGTCTTTACAACGACGTGATTGTCGCTCGAGGCGCGAAATCTCGGCCGCCAGCCATCGTCCGTGCCGCAGCGGATTTGTTTTTTCAGCGGACGCGTTGTGCGCCATTTTCATTTTCGGTTTCGATCAAAGGCGACGTTCCATCTTCGCGTGGTCTGGGTGGCAGTGTCACGGTGCGTCTTGGAGTTCTGGTTGCTCTGAATTTTTTGACCGGCAATCGTCTCGATCGATTGTCGATCTTTCAATTATGCGCGCACCTGGAGCGACACCCCGATAACGCCGCCCCAGCAGCTTTCGGCGGCTTCACAGTTGTAAGGCAGGTATCGCCCCTGGCACGGCGGACAGAGCTCCGGCTTGTCGATGTTAACGGCGCTGAGCTTCAGCGCTTCGAAGTTTCCGCGCGGCTGTATTTTGTTCTGTTGATCCCAGACTTCGAAATCAAAACGTCAGCGGCGCGAAAAGTTCTACCTCGAAAAATCTCGCGTGTCGCGGCGCTTGAAAGCTGCCAGAACGCCTGCGCGATCACGGCGGCATTCGCGTCGCGCAATTATCGCAGTCTGCGCGGCGCGTTTCGCGATCATCTGCATCAGCCGTATCGGCAAAGACTGGTTCCATTCCTGCCGCGTGTCATCGCCGCCGCCGAAAAAGCCGGCGCGCTCGGAGCATTTCTGAGCGGCAGTGGATCGACAATCTGCGCTGTCACATTGCGAAATCGAAATAAAGTCGCGGCTGCGATGTTGCGCGCCGCAAGAACCTCTACTGAGCGCGAGTCGAATGGTTCAATGGCTGCACGCGCGCTCGTGACTACTGCGGACAACGTAGGCGCGCAGATTCTCCGTCAATCACCAACCACTAATCACTGATCGTCCATGGGCCGCCGTCTTGAAAATCTGGAGCAGTTCGGAATCGACGTCGTCCTCGAGCGGCGCCATGGGTTTCGCGCGCGTATTCTGCGCGGAATTCTCCATGCGCTTTCTTTTATTTACGAATGCCTCGTTCAAGTCCGGCTTTATCTCTATCGGAAACGCCTTTTCCGTGAGCGCGCTCTCGGTTGTCTGGTCATCAGCATCGGGAACCTGACGGTCGGCGGCACGGGCAAGACGCCGATCGTCGAAAAATTCGCGCGCGCTCTGCAATCGGGTGGCCGTCAGGTTGCAATCCTGAGCCGCGGTTACAAGAGCGTGCCACTTAGACCAAACTGGCTGGATCGACTTCGCGGAAAAGGCGCCGATCTACCGCGTGTCGTCTCGGATGGAAAATCGTTGCTGCTCGATTCGCTAACTGCCGGCGACGAGCCATACATGCTGGCGCACAACTTAAAGGACGTGATCGTGCTGGTGGACAAAGACCGCGTAAAAAGCGGCCGCTTCGCAATCGACAAGTGGAACGTCGATACACTGTTGCTCGACGACGGATTACAATATTTGCATCTCAAACATCGTCTCGACATCGTGCTGGTGGATCGCCAAGCGCCGTTTGGGAACGAATTCCTGCTCCCTCGCGGCACCCTGCGCGAGGCTCCGCGTAATCTGCGGCGCGCGAGCTACATCTTCATTACCAAGAATACGGGCGAGCCAAATGACGCCCTTATCCAGCGCATTCGGCGTTATAATCGCACTGCCGAGATCATCGAATGCGCGCACAAACCGCTCTATCTCCAAAACATTTATACCAGCGAACGATTGCCCCTTGAACACCTGCGCGACGCATTTATCGGCTCAATTTGCGGAATTGCTGCGCCAGAAAGCTTTGAAGGCGGACTGAAAAAACTTGGCGCGCGTGTCGATCTGGCCAAGCGTTACATCGATCATCACCGTTACAGCGAAGCCGAGTTGCAGAGTTTCATCAATCGCTGCATCCGGCGTGATTTGCAAATGATCGTGACAACGGAAAAAGACGCAGTCCGCATGCCACGCTTGCCGGATTCGGAACTACGAGTGCCGATCTGTTTTTTGCGCGTCGAGATCGAGATCCTCAGCGGCCACGAAAGCTGGGAACATTGCGTTGCTCGCATCTGCAAACCACAGCCTTTGCTGTCACCCGAACGCTTCTTTGCCTGATCGTTTGTCATTCCAGGCGAAGTCGAGGAATCTCTTACTGTTATGCCTAGGAAAGCCGAACTAATCGTCGAAGATCGCAAGATTCAGATCTCGAATCTCGACAAGGTGCTTTATCCGA
The DNA here is from genome assembly GCA_003218735.1 of Verrucomicrobiota bacterium. Lineage (GTDB taxonomy): Bacteria > Verrucomicrobiota > Verrucomicrobiia > Chthoniobacterales > UBA10450 > Udaeobacter. Next base: position 2,904 of record QHOJ01000179.1, on the reverse strand, counting down.
AGGTCGGGTTCACAAAAGGACAAATAATCGACTACTACATTCGTGTTGCGCCGGTGCTTTTGCCACATCTGAAAGATCGGCCGCTCACCATGAAACGTTATCCCGATGGTGTCGAAGGCGAGTTTTTCTATGAAAAGAATTGTCCGGTGCATCGGCCCAAGTGGGTGAAAACAGCCAGGGTCTGGAGTGAGAGCAATAACCGCATGATGAATTATTGCCTCGCCCAAGATTTGCCGACGCTCGTTTGGGCGGCAAATCTCGCTGACCTCGAGTTGCACACCTCGCTCGCGCGCAAGAGCAACATCAAGCGCCCGACAATGATGGTGTTCGATCTCGACCCTGGCGTACCGGCCGACATCGTCCAATGCTGCCAGGTTGGCATTTGGCTAAGCGATCTGCTTCTGAAGATGAAATTGAAATCATTCGCCAAAACAAGCGGCTCGAAAGGTCTGCAAGTTTATGTCCCGCTGAATACCCCGGTCACGTTCGATCAAACGAAAGATTTATCGCGCGCTCTCGCTCAGCATCTCGAAACAGATCATGGCGATCTTGTTACTTCGAACATGTCGAAGGCAGTCCGCAAAGGAAAGGTGTTTGTCGATTGGAGCCAGAACGACGAACACAAAACGACCATCTGCGTCTATTCACTCCGTGCCAAGGAAGAGCCCACCGTTTCAACCCCTGTCACGTGGGACGACGTCGAGAATTGCCTGAAAAAGAAAAAGGCGGATCTCTTAAAATTCCGCTCCGAGAAAGTTCTCGCCCGTGTCGAAAAACTTCGTGATCTCTTCGAGCCGGTCGAAGAACTGAAACAGAAACTGCCCAAGAAATGGAAGCTATAATGGACACAAATACAGCAAAGATCATAAAGCATGAGCAATCACGCATGGTTTGATGCGATCGGATGGATGGGAGCAGTCGCCCTTCTTGTCGCTTACGCGATGGTATCCTCTAAGAAATTGGAAGGAAACTCAACTGCTTACCAATTTCTCAATATCGTCGGCAGCCTTCTTTTGGCCGTAAATACGATCTCTTATGGAGCTTACCCTTCCTCTTTCGTTAATATGATTTGGATCGGAATAGCTGTTTTTTCCATTGTAACCAGAGGGCGAGTTTCTTCTGGTTAGATTAGAAATTCCTTTTTATGCGCAAAGTGAATCTGAAAGACATTCCGGAGAAGGAACGAAAATCGCCGAAGGGTAAATTTGGCCGCACATTCAAGAACATTTCGGTTGCTCTTGGGCGCGAGCCGGAGTCGCTTGATCTATCGAAGCGACATCCATTCGACCTCGCATTGGTCCGAATTCCAAAAGGCAAATTCCTTTGTCCCTATCACGCCCATGCGGCTGAATCGGAGCTTTACCTCGTCGTTTCCGGTCGTGGCAGTGTGCGCGACAAGGATCGGACAACGGAGGTTGGACCGGGTGATGCATTTTTCTTTCAGCCAGGAGAGGCACATCAGCTTTGGAATGCGAGTGATGGGGACTTTGTTTATTACGTGATTGCGGATAACCCGCGTAGCGGCGGCACGACGGGTGATTCCTGTTATTATCCCGACAGCGGAAAATGGGCAGTGACAAAAGATGCGCGGGAAGAAGTCGTCGTGAAGGGGGCGGAGACTGATTATTTCGACGGCGAAGAATGAACTGATGCTGGTTCAGGTTATGCGCAAAGTAAATCTAAACCAAATCAAGGAAGAGGCATGGCAATCGCGAGGCGGAAAATACGCTGTGTCGTTCAAAGGAATTTCGGAAGCGCTCGGACGCGAACCGACTTCGTTTGATTTGTCCAAGCGTCATCCATTTGATTTGGAATGGAATCGAGTGCCTGCCGGGAAAGCAAATTTCCCGTACCACGCACATTCAGCACAATGGGAGCTTTACTTGGTAATCTCTGGAAAAGGAAGCGTTCGTCACAAGGATGGTAGAACTGAAGTTGCGGCTGGAGACGCGTTCATTTTTGGGCCTGATGAACCACATCAACTTAGCAATCCCGGTCAGGAAGACTTCATCTATTACGTGATCGCTGATAATCCTATAGGCGAATCGTTCTACTATCCTGATAGTGCAAAGTGGAAGGTGAACAGGTCGTCGGCGGCAGATCGGGTGTTCATCAAGGGGAAAGAAACTGATTATTTGGAGGGCGAGGAATGAGATTGGGAAGCGCACGCTTCCAGGCTGTTGCGTGCGGTATCCCGTGGGTTCGCACGCTTCAAAGATCGGCCTCTTGTTCGCGCGGCGTTCGCTTCGCACGAAACTCGACTTGGAGTCGCCACGTTCCATCAGGCTCGAGCCGTTCGCCACGCCAGCGACATGAATTTTCAGTGATATCGCCGAACGTCCAGTGAATCGTCGTTCCGTCAGGAAATTTGCCCTCCTGCACGATGTCGTTGGCGCGTTGGCGTCCGATCAGTTCGGCACGAATACCATCGTGCGGGTTGAACCAGTTCACGCGCCAGGCTTGGATGGAAGGATCATGGATGCGAATCGTTGTGCCGTACCAATTGGCGAACCTCGGAAATTCCGGTCGGCGATCTGAGCGGCGCGGATTGATAAATACGTCCTGCACGGCGCGGCCTTCCAACACCCATGCAAAATGCGCTTCGCCAGTGGTGTGAATGACGTTACCTTCGTCATCGTAGCCTACGAGTACCAGTTCCCGGCTTCCAATTAGCCAGCCGGAGGCGTCCAGGGCTTCCGGGATTTCCTGCGAACGGCCCGCAGCCGCAAGTGCCGTATGCATTGCATTGGTTTCCAAAATTGTTGCGTTCGTGTTCATTGTCCCCGATTTCAATTCTATTTTTTTTCAGTTTTCGTTTCTTGACGGTTTCGGATGGCTTTTGAAGGAAATTTCTTGTCCGCAAATCACGCCAGCAGTTTTCTCGAAGTCGTGTCGGCGGTGGAT
>QHOJ01000301.1 GCA_003218735.1 Verrucomicrobiota bacterium | reverse complement strand
ACTTCGAGGCCAGCGATCTTGCCTGCGTCCTTCGTGGCGTTGCGCTGTGAGTCATTAAAATACGCCGGAACCGTGATGACCGCCTGCGTGATTTTTTCGCCGAGCTTGGCTTCTGCGTCTGCTTTCATCTTCGATAAAATCATCGCGGAAATTTCCGGCGGCGAAAAAGTCTTGCGCTGGCCGTTCACTTCCACTTGCACATGCGCGTCGCCATTCGCCGCTTTGACAATTTTATATGGAACGCGGTGCTCTTCCTCGTGGACCTCGTCAAACTTGCGGCCCATGAATCGCTTGATTGAGAAGACGGTGTTTGCTGGATTGGTTACTGCCTGACGTTTTGCGGCCTGGCCAACCAGTCGCTCACCGCTTTTCGTAAATGCAACCACAGAAGGCGTTGTGCGGGCGCCTTCCGAATTTTCCAAAACTACAGGGTCGCCACCCTCCATCACCGCCATGCAGGAGTTGGTGGTGCCCAAATCGATACCTAAAACCTTAGCCATAAAATGCAATCCTTTCCAGTCGAGAGATCGACCTACCGCTTTCTAGCAAGCGGCACGCCACATCCTGGTCATGCGGACTAACTGCCTGTTAATAAGATGATAATGCATATTGCATGTCCATCTCACACCGGTCTGAATGAGACAACCCGTCTCGGTTTCGCGCCCTTTGGACAGTGCTACCGAGCCATTGCGACGCGCTCTTGCTCGCCGGCCGTAGATCGATTATCTCGCTACGTCAGCTGCGTCTCGCTATCCCAAATAAAGCAGCGCTTTTTTATTTTCGCAAGTCGCCAAAGGCGATAATTTCGTGCGTGCGCCAATATCACGATCTCCTCCGGCTGGTACTCGACCAAGGGCAGCCGCGCAGCGATCGCACCGGCACAGGTACATTGTCGATTTTTGGGGCACAGACCCGATTCGATCTGCGAGAGAATTTTCCGTTGTTAACGACAAAGAAACTACACATCAAATCGATCATTTACGAGCTGCTTTGGTTTCTGCGCGGTGACACAAACGTTCGTTATCTCAATGAACATGGCGTGACGATCTGGGACGAATGGGCTGATGAAGCCGGCGATCTCGGCCGCGTTTACGGCGCGCAATGGCGCGATTGGCGCGGCGAGAACGGAGTGCACGCGGATCAGATCGACAACGTCATCTCCCGGATCAACGAAAACCCGCAGAGCCGCCGATTAATCGTGAGTGCGTGGAATCCGGCCGAGATCGAAAAGATGGCGCTGCCGCCGTGTCATGTGCTTTTCCAGTTTTACGTGCAAGACGGCGAGTTGAGCTGCCAGCTCTACCAGCGCAGTGCCGATCTATTTCTCGGAGTGCCATTCAATATCGCGTCCTATTCGCTGCTCACGTTAATGGTGGCACAGGTTGCCGGTCTTAAGCCCGGCGACTTCGTTCACACCTTCGGCGATCTGCATTTGTATCGAAACCATCTCAACCAAGCGCGCGAACA
>QHOJ01000299.1 GCA_003218735.1 Verrucomicrobiota bacterium | reverse complement strand
CACCGTAAATCATCTCTCCGAACGTGCCGTTGCCTTCCGGGAGGGGCTGCCCTTCGCGCGCAATTTGCGTAAGCTTACCTGGCGTGCTCGTGCGGTAGACCGCGCTATCATCGTTTGAGCCTCCCTGCGTATTTGTCAGATGAGCGACGAACGCCGCCAAGCCATTATCGTTGAATGCAGGCCACTCGTGTGCTGGTGAAGCAAGAAAAACCGTGCCATTGCCACCAGGTGCAGGCTGACCCAGCCCATCGAACAATCGCGTCAAAGGGTTGCTCCTGAATAGGCAATTGGCCCTTTGATTGTTGAGCTCGCTAACGCCTTCAAACAAAATCTGACCGCCATCGTTCAGCGCCGGAACGTTGGAAAAGTAGCGGAAAAAGTCTGCAGATAGTCCGCCCGGTGCAGGATCACCTGTTCGCGCTACCTGAGTGCGTGTCGATCCATCGGCAAGAAATTCTCCGTCGCCGCGGCCCAGGGTCGTGTTGACAAGGTTTCCGTGGAAGGCTGCCCAGCCGCAGTTGTTGAGGACGGCGGTAAGGCTTCCGGCCAAACCCAAATCGAAGGTGCCGTCGCCGTCCGGTGCCTTATCCCCTGTCTTAACGACAACTTCCGTGACAGGCGAGGCCAACAAGCTCGAGAGCTGGCTGCCAATTGCGAGGACCGCGATCAAACTGCACATCAAAACGAGAGGATGGCAGCGGATACGGCCTGGTGCGTAGGTTTCTCTGGGGAAACAGTTCTGTGGTTTAGCGTTCATATTCGTGTGTTCTGAGTTGAGGTTTTAGCTTGGCTTGTGAGGCTAACGGTTAAAAGCTTGGCAGCAGAAGGCGGCGGCAGATCGGTTCTGAAATGCGTCGGCCTGGGAATGACCCTGACAACAAAACGCCGTCGGGTCGCTTCGACCACCACTGACAACAGACCAGCTCCAATGCTGCCGACGCCTTCTGCTGCCGATAGACTAAGGCGGTGGCAAGTTCCGCTTGTGAAAAGCAGTCTGAGGAAGTTCCTCACCGGCTCCCATGATACAAACCTCGCCTGGTTTGTCTGTCAGGCGCCTACCTGATTTTTTTGTAAGGGAATCTCTACACAGAATCGCGTCTTGTAAGGTGACCCCTACATTGCTCGGCGGCGCTGAGAGCGGCTCGATGCAGTCTGTTGGAGGAATTCCGCGGCGTGCTGGGCCAGCTCGGTCGCGGTGTTCAACTTTAATTTCAATTTAATACGCGAGCGGTATGTCTCGATCGTTTTGATATTAAGATGGAGCGCACTGGCTATCTGGCGAGTGCTGCGTCCCTGGCCTATTAATTCAAAGACTTCGAGCTCGCGGTCGGCCAGTAGCTCGACTTCAGATCCTGCAGGAAGACACGAGCGCGCGAAAAGCTGTTGCATGGCATGTGCAGTAACTCGCTCACTCAGGTAAATCTCGCCGCTAAGCACGCGCCGAATTGCACAAAGCAGCTCGTGTGTCGGTCCATGTTTACTGACGAAACCGCTCGCTCCCGCCCGCATGGCGCGTTCGGCGTAGAGCGACTCGTCATACATGGAAAAGACCAGCACCGGCACGCGCGGGTAGCGCATTCGCAAATCCTTGATGAATTCGAGGCCGTGGGACTCCTGAAGTGCCAGGCCGGTGAGAATAAGATTCGGCTTCGCTGTCGCAATGAGATCAATCGCGCTGCGCGGATTATCAGTGTCCCCGCAGGACATCAGGTCGGCTTGGCTGCTGATGAGTTCGCCCAGTTTCTCACGCATGATCGGCTGATCCTCGACAATCAGCACGCGCGCTTTGCGTGTCTTCTGCGGGCTGGTATCAGGCATCCTGGCCATGTCGTTGTCGGCGGTGTCGGTTGCGAAAAAGCCGCGGGATGCCCCTCTTTTCGCGGATGTGATCCGTTTGCAGCCAGCGCAGCCGCAGCGCGTATTCGGCGATTGGAACTAAAAAAAGGAAAACGCTCGTTAACTCACCGGGATTTTGATAGCACAGGGTCGTGCGGGTGGAGCAATCGCCAGACGTGAAGTTCGAGATCGGCCATGTTCTGTTCATCGACATCGTCGGCTATTCGAATTTGCTCATTAGCGAGCAAACCAGCATGCTGAAGAAGCTGAAAGAGATCGTCCGCGGAACCGAGGAGTTCCGTGCCGCCAAGGCTGAAGGTAAGCTGCTCGCGCTCCCGACGGGCGACGGCGGCGCCCTTGTTTTCCGCACCAGCCCCGAAGCGGCGGTCCTGTGCGCGATCGAGATTGGCAGAGAACTCAAACATCATCCTCAGCTGCGGGCGCGAATGGGCATTCACAGCGGCCCAGTCAATGAAATCACCGATCTCAACGAGCAAGCCAATATTGCCGGAGCCGGGATCAACATCGCGCAGCGGGTGATGGACTGCGGTGATGCCGGTCATATCTTGGTCTCCCAGCATGTGGCCGATGATTTTGAACAATACCCACGTTGGCGCGCGCATTTACATGATCTCGGCGAATGCGAAGTGAAGCACGGGCTGAAGATAAGCATTGTCAATCTCGTCGCGGATGGAGTTGGTAACGCCGAACCGCGGCACAAATTCCAAGCTCGCAGAAAACATCGGGCCCGTGTCCGGTGGGCTGAAATCGCCACCGGCGTGCTCCTCCTTTGCGCAATCAAGCTGTAAATCAAAAGCAAAGAACCGCGTCGAATGCGAAGCGAAGATGTGGTTGCGTACATATTCTGCGGCGTCGCCGCCGTATAGTTGTTTTGTTGTTTAGAAGGGGTCACGATCTCGGGTCGCCAGAACCGCTGTAGTAAGTCAATCTAAAAAAAATTAAAATCTCATCATCAAATCCACGCGGCTCGTCGCCCGCACGAGCATGTGCGCCCGCGCGCGCTCCCCGGGAACTTCACTGCTCGCATGGCTATAGCTGTGATGAAGCGCGATGATGCGCTGTTTGGTCCTTCCCGTGGCGATGTTCGCTATGATTACATCACTCCGCGCGCAACAGGGATTGAACGCGCTGCAAGAAGTATTCAGGAGCATTTCGACGCTGCTATCCGAAGTGTATTGTTGCTTGGTGTAAGTGTGTTATTCCTGAGTAGAAATCTCTATGTGCAGCTCCTTATGCAAAGCGTCATACGCCTCCCGCTGAGCCGAGCTCCAGGCCCCGGCCTGATCGACGAACCAGTGTTTCTCAATTGCCGCCCGGCCGATTTGAGTTCTCGGGCAACGCTGCTCGATAACCTGGAAATAGCGGTTCCCGGTTTTCTCGTCTCTATCTTTAACCCAGAGCCCCGCGCGATTTACGACATCGGCTAACTCTTCAGAGTCGTTTGGCAAGAGGGCGGCGGCTTTAATGGCGAGCGCACCGGCGATCAGTCGATAATGAAAACGGA
>QHOJ01000300.1 GCA_003218735.1 Verrucomicrobiota bacterium | reverse complement strand
GTTTTGCTAGCGAACTTTTGATTCGGCGGCCGCAACTCTTCGAAGAAATCACGCGTGAAGAACAACTCGACCAGGCAATCACACTTGAGGAACACCTGCGCCGTCTCAACTCGTTGGATTTGGGCGGGGCGAGTTTCGATGCCGTCCGCGCTTATCGCCAAAGCCAATTGCTCCGGATTCTCCTTCGCGACGTGTTAAGTCTTAGCGCTCTTACCGGGCCCCAGACCGAACTTGCGGCACTTGCCGAAGCCTGCCTCCTCTTCGTGATCAAGCTCCTTGGAAGCGAGCAATTGACCATCATCGCTCTCGGAAAATTTGGCGGGCGCGAGATCAGCTATGGCGCAGACCTGGATGTTGTGTTCGTCGGAGACAACATTCGCGCCGCTCAAAATCTGATTGTCACAATGGCGCAGCCAACCGCGGAGGGAAATATTTGGGTGCTCGATGCGCGACTCCGCCCCGAAGGAGAAAAAGGGCCGCTCGTCTGTTCTCTCGAAACCTACCGATCGTATTACGCAGGCCGAGCCCAACCGTGGGAGCTACAGGCGCTCACTCGCGCACGGGCTTTTGCCGGGCCACTGCAAAACGAGTTTATCGAAATTGCGAAACGCGCCTGGGATACAGCCGGTCAACACGCCGATCTTGGCGTGAGGATCGACAACATGCTGGAGCGCATTCGGCGCGAACGCGGAAGCGGCTCAGATTTCCTCGATTTCAAAACGGGGACCGGTGGAATGATCGAGGGCGAGTTTCTTGTTCAAGCCCTACAAATGCGCGAAAATATATGGGAAACAAATTGGGAGAACGCGGTAGACCGGTTGCACGAAGCGGGGTGCCTTTCTGATTCAGAACTCGCCAATCTCAAAAATGCTTACCGGTTCCTGCGAAAATGTGAACTGGCATTGCGACGGTACGAGAACAAGAGCGTTTCGGTAATTTCAGACAATCCGACAGAACAACGAAAGCTTGCTGTTCGCGTTGGCTGTCCGGATCTCGATGGGTTCCGCGCAAAGTATGTCGATGCCCGCGAGAGAATCCACGCCCTCTATAACCGGCACATTAAGAACGCGTCTGATTAGCTTGGACGACTACCTCGGGATTACGGTCAACCGGGGATTTCTTTGAGCATCTGCGTGTTCGTCGGGAATTTTTTCACGAACATCAGGAGACGCTGGATCGCTTCCTCCGGTTTATGACCGGCGAGACCGCGGCGGATCAGATTGATTTTCTCCAGCTCCCATGGTTGTAGCAGCAATTCTTCACGCCGTGTCCCGGATAAGAAAATATCGACGGCTGGATAAATCCGCTGGTCGCTGATCTTTCGGTCGAGCACCATTTCCATGTTTCCAGTGCCTTTGAATTCCTGGAAGATCAGCTCGTCCATGCGACTACCGGTTTCGATTAGCGCCGTGGCAACGATAGTGAGCGATCCGGCCTCTTCGGTGTTACGCGCGGCTGCGAAAATTTTGCGTGGTATTTCCATCGCGCGCGCGTCGATACCACCACTCATGGTACGACCGCCCCCGCCCATCGCATTATTAAATGCGCGGGCTGTGCGCGTAATCGAATCGAGCAGGATGAATACATGCTTTCCTGCTTCAACGAGTCGTTTTGCGCGCTCGATAGCGAGCTGCGCGATCCGGGTGTGACTTTTGATATCGCTATCATTCGAGCTCGCCATCAATTCCGCCGTTGGATGCGAGCGCCGGAAATCGGTGACTTCTTCCGGCCGTTCATCGACAAGCAGAATGATCACGTGCACTTCCTTATGATTTTTCGTGACTGCTTCGGCAATGTGATGGAGCAATGTCGTTTTGCCGGTGCGGGGCGGAGCCACGATCAAACCGCGTTGTCCCATGCCAAGGGGCGTCATCAAATCCATGATGCGCGTCGTGTACCGATCCGGCACCGTCTCGAGCTTAATCCGCTTGTTTGGGTTGATTGTGGTGAGTTCTTCGAATGGCCGCAGGCCCTGATATTTTGTTGGCTCTTCACCGTTGATTTTGAGCAGCT
>QHOJ01000297.1:2138-2541 GCA_003218735.1 Verrucomicrobiota bacterium | reverse complement strand
CGTCCAAGCCTTGGTAGGCGAGCACGAGGCCGTCCTGCGTGACCTCCGGTTCGAGGCGCCGGCCGTGGTGCTCCCTGTTTGTGCCGCGCAGCTCGAAAATGTCGGCAAAATCAGCATCGAACTCGGTCGACAAAAGGAAATCGACGGCCGCGCGTCCATAGTTATGGATTCGAAGCCGCTCGTGACACGCTTTATCCCATAAAATCTTCGACCGATAGATGTGTACTGTTCCTCTCGGAACCACTATCTCGCTGTCGCGCCAGACGTCGGGGTTTGTGGCATCCACCGCCATCACGGCGTTGTCTTCCCTGACAGTGGAGCTGAGCAGCAGCGGGCGATCCTTTCCAAGTTTCAAGGTTAGTCGAGACAAGAACCGCGTGTCCTGGTAGTAAAGGCCAAGCTC
>QHOJ01000297.1:0-1981 GCA_003218735.1 Verrucomicrobiota bacterium | reverse complement strand
ATCCGTGTGGATGTGAAACGCTGTTCGAACACCTCGCGACAACGCTTTCGGCTCAATTCGGGTACTCGCCGGACCGCTTCAACCGCATCTTCCAGGCCTTCCACGATAAAGCCGGTGTGCCCTTGCTCCATCACTTCCGGTATTGCGCCGCTGCGATATGCAATCACTGGAGTGCCGCACGCCATCGCTTCAATCATTGCCAACCCAAATGGCTCCGGCCAATCGATCGGGAAAAGCAACGCATATGCATTTCCCAGAAACTCGTCCTTCTCGCCTTCACCGATCTCTCCAACGAACTCAATCAGCGGATGGTAGAGTAACGGCTCGATCACGGACTCAAAATAATCCTTATCAACACGGTCCACTTTGGCGGCCACCTTTAGTGGAAATTGAACGCGTTTGGCAATTGCAATTGCGCGGTCCGCGCGTTTCTCGGGTGAAATCCGTCCCAGAAAAGCAAGATAGCTCCCTGGCGCTTCACGGAACCTGTAAAAATCCGTCGGCACCCCGTGGTAAACCGTCGCCTGCCAGTTTGCCCACGGCAAAGGCTCCCTCTGCACATTCGAGATTGAGATGACGGGCATATCTCGAAATTCTTGATAAAGCGGAACCAGATCGGGGATATCAAGCCGCCCATGCAACGTGGTCAGATGCGTCATCGGCTGACGCCGGCTGAGTGGGAAATGCAGATAATCGACGTGAAAATGGACGATATCGAACTCCGTCGCGCGCTGGAACACTTTTTCGAGCATCACGATTTGATGCGCCATCTGGTCCAAACAGTGCTTGTCCATGCGCAACGAGCGACGGCATCCCGCGATGAGGCGGGCCCTGGTGACAGAGTCGCCACTGGCAAAGAGCGTTACTTCGTGTCCCTGCCTAACCAGTTCCTCGGTCAGATACGATACCACCCGTTCCGTCCCGCCATATAACTTGGGCGGCACACTCTCAAAAAGCGGCGCTACCTGCGCAATTCGCATAACAAGCCTGGTAGAACTCTTCGGAAATTTTTCGGCCTGTCGAAACAGGTCAAATCCAAACACGCAAATCCCGCGCTTCGCTTTGCCTCGGATCGGGGCGGCCTAGGTCTCCTGGTCTTTAATATTCGGGTAACGCAAGCTAAACGAGTGCACCCGCTGCCGGACCAAGCGGAGGGCGTGTCTTCGCGAGCAACTTCGCGCGGCTTTTTATCTTCGCGTAAACCGAGGAAAACGGGGGCGCGCAATTTTCATCGCGCGTCCATTGATCCGCTCGCCTCCCGCGGAGCTCATTCGCCGCGGCGAACCTGACAGTCTATCTCGCGACATCCCTGCTCGCTTGGTTCGGCTAAAGCCTCGTGGCAGCTTCGCGGGTAACGTCGATCGGCTTTTTATCCTCTCGTAAGCCGACGAAGACCGGAGCACGTAACTTTTTATCTCGCGTCCATTCGGCGAATTTGATTTCGGCGACGAACTTCGGGTTGGTCCAATGCATCTTTTTCATCATAGAAGGCGTGATGCCGAGCATCCATTCACCGTTTTGTTTCGAGGGCAGATCGACAAATGGACAATCGGCGCGTTGCTCGCTCTGGAACTTTTTGTGCAATGTGGTCAATGATTTTGCCGTAAATCCGGTGCCGACCTTGCCGGCAAAAACGAGGTCATCCCCCTTGTAGTAGCCAACCAGGATAGCACCGAAATACTTGCGGGCGCCCTGCGGCGGCGTGTATCCGCCGATGACAAACTCCTGTTCGTTGACGCATTTGAGCTTGATCCATACGCCGCTTCTTCGGCCCGGTTCGTAAACAGAGTTGCGCAGTTTGCCAATAATCCCCTCGAGACCGCGGCGCTCCACTTCATTCAGGAGCTGATTGGCGTCGCCACCGATGGCGCCAGAGTAACGAATCGGGTCGCCTGCGTCGGCGCAGAGGCTTTCCAGAACGTTTTTACGGACCTCCAAAGGTAATGAGACCAGAGTTTTGCCATTCAATTGGATCAGGTCG
>QHOJ01000178.1 GCA_003218735.1 Verrucomicrobiota bacterium | reverse complement strand
TCGACCGCGTTACGCGGGAAAAATTGTTTGAACTCGGAGTAGAGTTGCGCCGCCAGAGTTTTGTTGTGCGAAATAACGAGAGTCGGCCGGTCAAGCTCCCGGATCACATTTGCGATCGTGAAAGTCTTACCGGAACCGGTCACGCCGAGCAGCGTTTGATGCCGATTGCCACCCTCAACAGATTTCAGCAGCTTCGCAATCGCCTGGCCTTGATCGCCGCGAGGTTTGTAGTTCGACTCGAGTTGAAACGACATTCTATCAATCTACATCGACACACCGATCTCGAAAGCATTGGAAAAAACGGCTCAGTTGATAGCCTCGTGCTTTGCCAGATTGACAGAAAAGCAGCTTTCTGGGAATATGGCGAAATGAAAACGACCCTCGATCTTCCGGACAAACTCATGCGCGAAGTCAAAATTCGCGCTGTCCATGAGCACAAGAAACTCAAAGACGTTATGGCCGAACTGCTCCAGACCGCGCTCGGCACTGGCAAACCGCGCCGGCCGAACCTCCCAAAGCCAGTGAAGCTGCGTGGCGGGTTTGTTCCAACAGCGAAAGATATCGAAGCCGCAATTGCAGAGGGTCGTGACTGATGCCGCCAAGCTCCAATGTTGGTCGTTGACACTAATATCATTGCAGCGCTGTACATTCGCGGCACTTATACTGACGGCGTTCACCAACTCCGCCGGCGGGACGATTTGTGGCGAACCGATCCCTTGGCGATAATTGAATTTAGCAATGTCCTCGCAACATATCAGCGGGCACGCCATTTAACGGCAAGCGAGGCCCAGCGATGTCTCGCCCAAGCTGATCGCCTCCTCCGCCCGCATTATGTAGAAGTGCCGCACGATGCCGCGCTGGCGCTCGCGATCCGGCACGGTGTGACCGCTTACGACGCGCGTTTCCTTGCCATCGCTCAGCGCGTGGGGCTCCGCCTTGTCACTGAAGACAGCAAACTGCGCGCCGCTGCACCGGCGCTCACGCAATCGTTGGGGGACGCTCTGGCGACGATCTAAACCGGGACGAAGTTGCAGTAAGAAATCATGAATCCGAAGAAATTCTTCGCAGAGGTGAAGCGGCGCAATGTTTACAAGGTGGCGGCAGCCTACGGTGTTGTGGCCTGGCTGCTGACCGAGATCGCGACGCAGGTCCTTCCATTTTTTGAAATTCCAAATTGGGGTGTGCGACTCATCGTGCTCGCGATCGTTATCGGGTTTCCGATCGCGCTGGTGATTGCCTGGGCATTTGAGCTTACGCCGGAAGGCTTGAAGCGCACCGAAATAGCGGACGCCGAGTTTCCCCTCGGCCGGTCTCCGAAGCGTGCGTGGATTTTTATCGTGATCATAGCTGGCGCAATCTCGGTCGGTTTATTTTTCCTCGGGCGTTACACTACGTCCCGAACATTATCGACCGAACAGGGACAGCCTCCCGCTTCTGCGGAATCCCTGCCACAGAAGTCGATCGCGGTTTTGCCGTTCGACAATCTGAGCCGTGACCCGGATAACGCCTACTTCGCCGAGGGAATCCAGGATGAAATTCTGACGCGCCTGGCCAAGGTGGCGGATTTGAAAGTGATCTCGCGCACTTCGACGCAAAAATACAAAAGCGCCCCGGATAACTTGCGTGACATCGCGAAACAGCTCGGTGTCCTGAATATTCTCGAGGGCAGTGTTCAAAGAGCGGCCGATCAGGTGCGCGTGACAGTGCAGTTGATCAATGCAACGACCGATGCCCATCTTTGGGCCGAGACTTACGACCGCAAGCTCACCGATATATTTGCTGTCGAAAGCGACGTCGCAAAAACAATCGCCGACACGCTTCATGCGAAACTGACCGGTTCGGAAAAAAGCGCAATCGCGAAACGTCCCACGGCAGATACCGAAGCATACGAACTTTACCTCAAAGGCCGTTTTTTTTGGAATAAACGAACGGGCCCGGATTTACGAAAAGCGATTGCGTATTTTAATCAGGCGATCGCAAAAGATCCGAATTACGCGCTGGCATATGCCGGCCTAGCCGACGCGTATGTGCTTTTGCCGCCGTACGGTGCCGCATCTGCATTGGAGTCTTTTCCTCAGGCTGAGGCGGCAGCAAAGAAGGCGCTCGAACTCGATGACGCGCTGGCCGAAGCGCACACGTCGCTGGCACAGGTTTTAGTGTCTTATGATTTCGATTTTGAGGGATCGACCAGGGAATTCGAACGTGCCATCACACTAAATCCTAATTACGCCACTGCACACCATTGGTATGGAAGTGGGCCGCCGCTGTCTCTTGGCGAATTCGATCGGGCGATCGCCGAGCTCAAACGGGCGCAACAACTCGATCCGCTCTCCTTGATTATCAATGCCGATCTCGGCAGCGGGTTCGTCACGGCGCGGCGCTATGATGATGCCATTGCCCAACTGCGCAAGACCATCGAGATGGATCCACATTTTTATTACGCACACTGGAACCTTGGAGAAGCGCTCGAGTTGAAAGGACAACTCCGCGAGGCATTCGCCGAATACAAAAAGGCGGCCGAGTTAAACGACGATCCGTTGGTGCTCAGCCTTGTGGCGCAAGCCGAAGCGAAACTCGGCCAACGGGATGATGCGCGGAAAATCCTGAAGCAATTGGAGCAACTGGCCACGCGACGATACGTTGGGAACTATGCTTTCGCTCTCGTCCACATCGCCCTTGGGGAAAAGGAAAAAGCGATCGAAGACCTCGAGCACGCTTACCGAGATCGCGTCGGTCCCGATATCGCTCTCCTCAAGGTTGATCCTATGCTCGATCCGCTCCGTGGCGATCCGCGCTTCGAAGCGCTGATCGCGAAAATTTTTGCCCCGAAATAAAGCAAAGGCGTTCGTAGCGCATTCCACGGGGGCGCCGCTACAGCGCTTGCGAAGTGATTTCTAAGGAATCGGATTGAGGTTGGCGTGGCAAATCCACTGCCAGCCGTGCGTTCCTTTCTTCCATACGCTCAGGCGCGGAGCCGGCTTGGCCGGCAAGCGTTGTTGATCGATCGTCTCCTGCACCGCGATCACGTAGCTCACGACGATGTTGTCGCCGTTGACTGTCGTTTTGAAATTGCTCAACGTGAACTCACCTAAATTAAGATGTTCGATCAGCGAAATTTCGCCGGCTCGGTCACGCGGTCCATCCGGATGAATAGATTGAAAACCTTCCGCGATTTTACTTTCGACCACCTTCCAGTCTTTCGCCTTGAAATCAGCCCACATCTGTCTTTCCATTTTTTCTCCTTCCGATGCTCCTGCTGCAGCAGGAGTCTCCTGGGCGCGAAGGCAAACGGCTGGCAATAGCCAAGATAGAACAATCGCCACCGTCCAAGTGATGAAGGTAAATCTGTTTTTCAATAGCGCCCGGCTGATCATGAGTTGATTATTGGTCGATTTCATAGTGAAAGCACGCTGTCGGTCCGGCACTTAGACTTCAACTTTGGTGAACTGCCAGCCGCGAGTTTTGAGACCAGTTCTAAGGAATTGGGGTGAGGTTGGCATGGCAAATCCATTGCCAGCCGTTTTGACCTTTCTTCCAGACGCTGAGGCGCGGCGTGGGCTTCGTCGGCAATCGTTCCAAATCGATCGTTTCTTGGGCCGAAATCATATAGGTACCTACAATGTTGTCGCCGTCCATGGTCGATTTAAAATCGCTCAGCGCTACCTTGCCGACGTTCAGGTTTTTGATCAACGATATTTCGCCAGCCCGATCTCGCGCTCCGTCCGGGTGAACAGATTGAAATCCTTCGGCGATTTTATCTTCCACTGCTTTCCAATTCTTCGCTTTGATGTCTTCCCATATCTGTTTTTCCATCTTTTCGCCGTCGTTGCTTGTTGAGTTCATTGTGCACGAATCCTATTAGGCTCGCTGGGACTGTCAAACTTCGAACCTGGCGTTTGCCAAACGTGGACGAAATACGAGGCTTGATCCGACTGATCAGACAGTGAATTCAAAGAATTTTTTTGCCGAACTGAAGCGGAGAAAAGTTTACACCGTCGCGGTCGCGTATGTGGTCGGGGGTTGGGCGATTGCGGAAGGTATTTCGCAAGTTTTTCCCGTGTTCGATATTCCGAACTCGGTAGTCCGCCTGATCGTGCTCTTCATCGTGCTCGGGTTTCCGGTCGCGTTGGTTCTCTCCTGGTTTTTCGATCTCACTCGATATGGAATTGTCCGAACGCCTGATCGCGACGGTCGCAACATCGACATTATCCAGTCTGTGCCCGCTTTCAGCCGATCGGACTCGCCCGAAAAATCGATCGCCGTTCTACCTTTCAATGATTTGAGCCCGGCAAAGGACCACAATTACTTCAGTGACGGTATTGCGGACGAAATTTCGACAGCGCTGGCGAAGATCGATGGCCTGCATGTGGCGGCACGGAGGTCCTCGTTCTGGTTCAAGGACAAGGAAGCCGAGCTCAGCGAAATCGCGGCGAAGTTAAATGTTGAGCATGTGCTCGAGGGTAGTGTTCGGCGCGACGGCAATCGCGTACGCGTCACAGCGGAACTAATCGACGCGTGCGACGGGTTCACCGTCTGGTCGGAGACTTTCGAACGCGAATTTCAAAGTATCTTTGCCCTTCAAGACGAGATCACACGTTCAATCGTCGATGCGTTGAAGCTCAAGCTCAATGTCGCCGCCACCGCGCCTCCGTCGCGCAGCATCGATGCCTACGACGTGTATCTACACGGTCTGTTTCTGTCGGATAAAGGTACAGAGGAACCGCTGCGAGAAAGCTTGGAATTCTTCGAGCGCGCGCTCCAGAAAGATCCGCAGTTCAGTCGCGCGTGGACCGGCATCGCCAAGTCATGGCTATGGCTGGCCGACGCTTACGTGTCGCCGCTGGAAGCATATCCAAAAGTGCGCGAAGCCGCGCTAAAGGCGCTCAAGATCGACAACAACGAGGCGGAAGCGCACGTCTATCTCGCTGAAACCAAACGCATACTCGACTGGGACCTCGATGGCGCGGAAGCGGAATTCAATCGTGCAGTCGAGATTGAGCCGAATTCGACGCCGTCCAATTATTTCATCGCTGCGCTTTACGCCGCCCGCGGCGAGCGTGAGAAAGCCCTGGCCTACTTGCAGCGCACGTGGAAGATCGATCCAGCGTCGCTGTGGGTGAACAACTCCGCTTGCGAGCTCTACCGTTATTTTGGCTTGTATGACGAAGCGATCGCAGCCGGCCAACGCGCATTACAACTCGATGCGACATTTCTCTACGGCGAGCCGTTATTGGCGGCACTCTATCGCGAGACGGGACGCTTCGATGAGGCGATTGCGCTCTACGAGAAGGCGCAGAGTGTCAGGGGCAGACCAGGATTTGGTCTGGCGATCACCTACGCGCGGATGAATCGGCGCAAGGAAGCACAGGAAATTCTCGAAGCGGCCGTCGCGGGGCGGGGTCGTTACACTCCGGGCGACGCCATTGCGCATGTGCACGTGGCACTGCATGCGCACGACGACGCCATTCGAGAACTTGAACGCGCATGCGACGAGCGCTCGTCATCATTACACTTCGTCGGCATCGCTCCGGAATTCGTTCCATTGCGTTCCGATCGGCGTTTTACGTCGATTTTAAATAAAATCGGACTTGAGCCAGAAAGAGTGTTCGCAGTGACAGGCGGCGCGAGGCGGATCGCCTGAACCGCTCGCGGACGTTTGAGGTCAATCGCCACTGCCTATTGAAAGATCACGTCCTGGCCATGACCGTGAGATCGCACACCGTGCTTGTTCAAATCTTGCTGCGCCACATGCATTCCGAAGATCAAAACCGCAATCAAACCAAAATATAAGATCGACATCGTCCAACGCTGCAACGGTGTGACTTCAAAATAACGTTGCTCTTCTTCAGTTCGTTTGCGGAACAGCGAGTAGATGCGCGGCAACGACAGAAGCACGATGAGCCAGACAATAAAGTTCGGAAATTTCCAGCCGAACCAGAGAAGGAGGGCGAATCCCGGCAACCAAAGCCAGCGCGAAAGCGCAGTCACGATGCGTCCGCCGTCGAGGATACCGACCGGCGTCAGATTGAATAAGTTCAAAAAATAGCCGAACCAGGCGAGTGCGATAAAAAGGGGCGCGTCAAAGATTTCGCCTAATG
>QHOJ01000298.1:2141-2503 GCA_003218735.1 Verrucomicrobiota bacterium | reverse complement strand
CAGCTACCAAAACGCCCATCTCGTCCATATTGGCATTGCTTGTGAGCATGGGTCTCATTCTCATTGCGACTGTCATTTTGTTCAAACTTTTGGTTAAAACGTCCGGTGCTTCTCATAGTTTAATGAAACCTCGATGTAATCCCGGCGTTCGTGAATGAAGGTCCTTATCACTGGAATTTGCGGTTTTGCTGGAAGTAGCATCGCGAGAGGTTTGCAGGATGTCGAGTCGACCATCGATCTTTCTGGCACCGACAATTTCAGCCGGCCCGGCAGCGAATTGAACAGAACCGCCTTGCGCAAGCTTGGAGTCCCGGTGCACCACGCTGATCTACGCAATGCCAGCGACGTCGACGCGCTGCCCG
>QHOJ01000298.1:0-1991 GCA_003218735.1 Verrucomicrobiota bacterium | reverse complement strand
CCTGAGCACGAGCCGCGTTTATTCGATACCGCTACTGAGCAGCTTGAAAGTTCAAGAATCTGGAGAAGCGTACCGCCCGGTTGCAGAGCAGGATTTTCCAAATGGTATAACGACGAATGGTGTCGCAGAAACCTATTCGACAATGCCACCGGTGTCTCTCTATGGCAGCACTAAAATCGCTGCGGAATGTTTGGCTTTGGAGTACGGAGTCGATTTCGATTTTCCGGTTTGGATCGATCGTTGCGGTGTCATGGCCGGTGCCGGTCAATTCGGTCGGCCCGATCAGGGAATCTTTACTTATTGGATCAACGCTTGGCTTAGAAATCGCCCGTTGAAGTACATCGGATTCAATCACAAGGGCTATCAGGTTCGCGATTGCCTGCATCCGCGCGATCTGGTGTCGATCCTGAGCCGACAAATGGACGCTCCATCGGGCAAGAACCGAATCTGTAATTTTGGTGGCAGCGTGATAAACAGCATGTCGCTGGCGCAACTAAGCGCATGGTGCACGACGCGCTTTGGCGCAAGGGAAATTGGCGCCGACCTGAGTCCGCGCCCCTTCGATCTTCCATGGATGGTGCTCGATACGAGGCGCGCAGAAAAGGAATGGCATTGGCAGGTGGAGACGCCTTTGCAGAGGATCCTCGAGGAAATAGCCGAGCACGCGGCAAAACATCCGAACTGGCTGGAGCTATCGGCCCCATGACGGCGTCTTCGCCGCTCTCACTTCTTTCGGTCGTGATACCGGCTCGCGATGAACAGGATAGCATCGCGTCCACCATTGAACATCTTCACATCGAGCTGCATCTGCGCAATGTTCCCCACGAGATCATCGCTGTCGATGATGGAAGCAGAGACAAGACCTGGCAGATTTTAACGGAACTGCGCAACAAGTTGCCGGAGTTACGACCGGTTCAAAATACTTTCCAAAACGGTTTCGGTAGAGCGGTTGCCCGAGGCTTGGACGAAATGAAGGGCGATGCGGTAGTCATTACGATGGCGGATGAATCTGATGATTGTCGCGATGTCGTCCGCTACTGGCAAAAGCTCAATGAAGGCTATGAATGCGTTTTTGGCAGCCGCTTCATGAAAGGTGGCGGTGCGATCGATTATCCGCGCGTGAAATTTATTTTGAATCGGGCGGCCAATCTTTTCCTGAAGATACTTTTCAACATTCAATTAAACGACACGACCAACGCTTTCAAAGCCTACCGCAAAACGGTGATTGATGGCTGCCGCCCGTTGATTTCACCCCATTTCAATCTCACGGTTGAATTACCGCTCAAAGCGATCGTCCGCGGATATTCATGGACCGTTATCCCCATCACTTGGCGCAACCGTCGGACAGGGGAAGCTAAGCTCGCGATTAGAGAAATGGGCAGCAGATATCTTTTTGTATGCCTTTATGTATGGCTGGAAAAATATTTCAGCCGCGGCGACTACCGGAAAACCGGCAGCACTCATTAACTGTCTTGAGCGAGCGTGCTTTGGACAACACGCCCTTGTTGTCATGCTGTTTGTGAATAGAACAGTAGATATGCCGCGATGAATTCCAGTTCCTTTGCCACCAGAGACTCCCCGAAGCTCGTTGCGGCCGAGAGGCTGCCGCGACCCAAGCCCGTGCTGTTCCTGCACATTCCCAAAACAGGCGGCAGCTCGTTTCTGACAGCCTTGGGGAACATATTTGGTGAACGTCGGGTCAGGCGGCTGCGCTGCGCAGAAGAGATGGCGCGGGCGCAGATAGATCGCATTGTCTCAGACGAAATTCAGGATATCGATTGTTTAGTCGGACACTTTCCGATTCATGTGTTTGCCAAGCATTTGGACACGTTTCGTCCGTTTACCATCCTGCGCGACCCGGTGGATAGGGTTATGTCGCTTTTCCGATTTCTGAAGCGAGCGCCTCAAAGCGAAACAGAACGATTGGAGTTACGAGAGGGCTTTGGGTTCGACGATTTTATCGAAAGCCGCGTCCCAGAAATTTATGCTCA
>QHOJ01000177.1 GCA_003218735.1 Verrucomicrobiota bacterium | reverse complement strand
TGCACCGACAGCGGCGGCGCCCTGCCTTCATTTATCGCCAATGCTGCAAGCGAAATCGGGATCAGAAAGATTTTCACGGCGGTCCGGAAACAAGTGAAAATTGCCAAGTACAGCGCGGAATAGCCGGGGCGCAACCTCCCCAGACATCCGCTGCGGCCGTTCAAAACCTCTTGCTCTGACTGGAAACCGGATTGAAATTTTTGCCTTATGGCTACACACCCCACGCAATATGCTAATCCGGAAGCTTTGGTAGAAACCGATTGGCTGGAGAAACATCTCAAGGACGACGCCATGCGCATCGTCGAGTCGAACGAAGACGTCCTCCTTTACGATACCGGACATATTCCAGGCGCGGTCCACGTCGACTGGCGCGCCGATCTGCAAGACCCGGTAATCCGCGATTACATTTCGCCGGAAAAATTCGCCGAGCTTTGCAGTCGTAACGGCATCACGCCGGACACGACTTGCATTTTCTATGGCGACAAGGCGAACTGGTGGGCCTGCTACGCTCTCTGGGCTTTCCGATTGTTCGGGCACGAGAAGGTGAAAATTCTGAACGGCGGCCGCGACAAGTGGAAAGCAGAACAGCGGCCAATGACGCGCGAGGTCCCGAAATATCCGCAGACAAACTATCCGGTGCCGAAGAAGCGGTTCGATAAGGAGATCCGCGCATTTTTCGATGAAGCACTCGCTCAAAGCAAGAGCGGCAAGCCGTTGATCGATGTGCGTTCGCCCGGCGAATACAAAGGCGAAATCACGCACATGCCGGAGTACCCGCAGGAAGGTGTGTTGCGTGGCGGTCACGTTCCCGGGGCAAAAAGCATGCCATGGAAAACCGCAACCAAGGATGACGCCACCTTCAAGCCCGCAGAAGAGCTGGCCAAAATTTATTTCGATCAGTGTGGCGTAAAACCGGACACGGACACGGTGGTTTATTGCCGAATCGGCGAGCGGTCGAGTCATACCTGGTTTGTGCTGACCTATCTGCTGGGGCTCGATAAGGTGCGCAATTACGATGGGTCATGGACCGAATGGGGCAACAAAGTTGGCGCTCCGATCGAGAAGGGCGCTTAAGCCTGAGATGAGCAAAGGTTGCGGCAAATTAGATGAGGCGGGTACTGCCGAAATCGCTGACGAAAGGTATCCTACAAAACTAAACAAGATCATTAATCTTTTCGAATCGCTCCCGGAAGATGAGCGGCGCGAGACCCTCGTGTCCTACGCCGACAACGCGAAAAAGCAGGAGCCGCGGGAAGGCGAAAACTTCGATCTTGTCGATGTTCGCAAAGATGAAGAATGCATGGACACGGTCGGCGTTTATCTCCATGTCGATGAAAACGGCAAGGCGCATATCCGCATGACGCTCGGGCCGGAAGTGCAAACGCTTACCCGCGCGATGGCGTCGGTCCTTTGCAAGGGCCTGGAGGGTTGCACGCCTCAGGAGATTCTCGATCTGCCGAGCAATTTCGTCACGCGCATCGTCGGCGCGGAATTGATCCGCATTCGCAGCCAGACAATTTATTACGTGCTCACGCGCATCAAAGGTATTTGTAAGGTTTATCTGGATCGACAACGGATGGCGGCAGTCGCGTAGTGGCACAGGCTTCCAGCCTGTGATATTTCAACTGTCGAAAAACACAGGCAAGATGCCTGTGCCACAGCAGATGCCGCGGAATAACGATCTCAAGAAAATCCTGCTCATCGGCTCGGGTCCAATCGTGATCGGGCAGGGCTGCGAATTTGATTATTCGGGCGTGCAAGCCTGCAAGGCGCTGCGCGAAGAAGGCTATCAGGTCGTGCTCGTGAACTCGAACCCGGCGACGATCATGACCGATCCGGAGTTTGCCGATCGCACTTACATCGAGCCAATCACGGCAGAAGTGATCGAGGCGATCATGGAACGCGAAAAACCGGACGCGATTTTGCCAACCATGGGCGGACAGACCGCACTGAATGCAGCGATGGAGGTGAATCGTAATGGCGCGCTCACGCGGCATGGAGTGAAATTGATCGGCGCAAACGCGCAGGCGATCGCGAAGGGAGAAGATCGGCAACTGTTCAAAGAAGCAATGTTGCGCATCGGCTTGGAGGTGCCGCGCTCCGGCGTGGCGCATTCGCTTGTTGATGCAAACCGCGTAGCCGACGAAATCGGGACGTTTCCGCTCATTATTCGCCCGGCATTCACGCTTGGCGGCATGGGCGGGGGGATTGCCTACAATCGCGACGAACTTGATGAGATCGCAGCGCGCGGTCTCGACCTGTCGCCAGTCGGTGAAGTCTTGATCGATGAATCACTCGTCGGCTGGAAAGAATTCGAGATGGAAGTAATGCGCGACTGGATGGATAACTGCGTCGTCGTTTGTTCGATCGAGAACTTCGATCCGATGGGCGTGCACACCGGGGACTCGATCACCGTCGCGCCCGCGCAAACGCTGACCGACAAAGAATACCAGATGATGCGCGACGCCGCCTTTGCGGTCATTCGCGAGATCGGAGTTGAGACTGGCGGATCGAATATTCAGTTCGCGGTCAATCCGGAAAACGGGCGCATGGTTGTGATTGAGATGAACCCGCGCGTCTCGCGTTCGAGCGCCCTGGCATCGAAAGCGACCGGCTTCCCGATTGCAAAAATCGCTGCGAAACTCGCGGTCGGTTACACACTCGACGAAATCAAAAACGACATTACGCGCGAGACACCCGCTTGTTTCGAACCGACGATCGATTATTGCGTTGTAAAAGTTCCGCGCTTCACGTTCGAAAAATTTCCGCAAGCGGACGCGACGCTGACGACGCGGATGAAAAGTGTTGGCGAAGCGATGGCGATTGGCCGCACGTTCAAGGAAGCGTTGCAAAAGGCGCTGCGCAGTTTGGAGATAAAACGTTTCGGCCTGTGCGGTGACGGTGCGGATAGATTTGTCGATCAAGAAACGCTACGTCTGAAACTTTCGACTCCAAACGCCGAACGCATTTTTTACCTGGCTCAAGCGTTTGAGGATGGTCTGTCCACCGACGAAGTCTATGAACTCACAAAGATCGACAAGTGGTTTTTGCGGAACGTCGAGCAGATTGTCGCCGAAGCCCTCGCTTTGGGTAGCGCGGGGATCTCGTCCGATCGGAAGTTAGGCTTCCAGCCTGACTCGGCTGACGGTCTTCCAGACCGGCGCTTCCAGCCATTCGATGAGCAAAGTGAAGTTTCTCAGAAGCATCGTCATCTGCCGCATTGGGAACAGGCCAATGCCACTTACTTCGTCACGTTCAGACTCGCCGATTCCATACCGCAAGATGTCTTTGAGCAATGGCACGAAGAACGGGCGATATGGCTAAAGCATCATCCACAACCATGGGACTGGAAAACCGCGCGCGAATACATGCGGCGATTCGAAGAAGAACGCGAGCAATGGCTAGACCAGGGATACGGCTCATGCTTGCTGCGCGAACCTAAAGCCGCCAAAATCGTGACGGACGCTCTGCAGCGCTTCGACGGCGACCGATATGTTCTCGACGCCTTCGTTGTCATGCCAAATCACGTGCACGCGATTGTGAAACCACTTCACAACCAGTCGCTCTCGAAGATTTTGCACTCCTGGAAATCGTTTAGTGCAAGTGCGATCAACCGCGAATTCGGCAGAGAAAGCGCGCTCTGGATGAGCGAAACCTTCGACACCATCGTGCGTGACAGCGTGCACCTCGGGGCGTGCCGTGACTACATTGATAGGAATCCGGAAAAGGCAGGACTGGGCAGGAATCAGTTCATGATCGGGCGTCGCAGCATTCTCGAAAACAATAGCGAAGAAAAACAAGCTGGAAGCTTGCCCGCCGAGTCAGGCTGGAAGCCTAACTTCCAACAAGAGCCACTGCTCCGCGCCAAGAAACTTGGTTTTTCCGACCGACAACTGGCGTTCGCCACAATGACGAGTGATAACGAAATTCGCGACAAGCGAAAATCCGCCGGTATTCTTCCGACTTATCGCCTTGTCGATACCTGCGCCGCGGAATTCGAAGCCTACACCCCGTATTACTATTCGACTTACGGCGACGAGAACGAGCGGCGCGAGAGCGGCAAACGCAAGATCATGATCCTGGGTGGCGGGCCGAACCGGATCGGACAGGGAATCGAGTTCGATTACTGCTGTGTGCACGCGGCCTTCGCACTGCGTGAGCTCGGGTTTGAAACAATCATGGTCAACTCGAATCCGGAAACGGTTTCGACCGACTACGACACGAGTGACAAACTTTATTTCGAGCCGCTCACCCTCGAGGACGTGCTCAATATTTACGATCAAGAAAAACCGGAAGGCGTGTTCGTCCAGTTCGGCGGCCAAACCCCGCTTAATCTTGCGAGTGGATTGAAAGCGGCCGGCGTCCCGATCCTCGGGACACAACCGGAAAGCATCGAAACTGCGGAAGATCGACAATTGTTCGCGAACATGCTCGATAAACTGGGGTTGCGCCAGACTCCGAGCGGCTCGGCCGTGACTACCGACGAGGCGGCCGCAATTGCGAACAAAATTGGTTATCCGGTTCTGGTGCGGCCTTCGTTCGTGCTCGGGGGGCGTGCCATGGAGCTTGTCTACAACGGGGAAGATCTTCGGCGTTACATGACTAGTGCAATCGAGGTGACACCGGACCGGCCGGTACTTATCGACCGATTTCTCGAAGATGCCATCGAAGTTGATGTCGATTGTATTTCTGACGGGGAGGCCACCGTGATCGGCGCAATCATGGAGCACATCGAGGAAGCCGGCATTCACAGCGGCGACAGTGCCTGTGTGATCCCGACGTTCTCATTGCCGCAAAAAGTACTCGATGAAATTTCCGCAGCAACAAAAGCAATGGCTCGCGAATTGAAGGTGCGCGGCCTGATGAATGTGCAATTCGCCGTGAAAGGCCACAACGTTTACGTCCTAGAAGTGAATCCGCGCGCGTCCCGCACCGTTCCGTTCGTAAGCAAGGCGATCGGCGTCCCGCTGGCGAAGCTCGCGGCAAAGGTTATGACCGGAAAGTCCTTGCGTGAGCTCGGATTTACCGGGGAAATCGTGCCGAAGCATTATTCAGTGAAGGAAGCAGTCTTCCCGTTTCTACGTTACGAGGGCATCGATATTTCGCTTGGCCCAGAAATGAAATCGACCGGTGAAGTAATGGGGATGGATGTCGATCTTGGCCTCGCCTATGCAAAATCACAGATGGCTGCCCCGCCGCCCTTGCCCATCGGCGGAAACGTCTTCGTCAGTGTGAAGGACACCGACAAAGAGGCTGTTGTGCCGGTCGTGCGTGAATTTGTAAAGCTCGGGTTCGGAATCATTGCCACGGCCGGAACATTTGAGATGTTGGCAGCAGCGCAAATTCCAGTGACGAAAGTTTTCAAGCTGAGGGAGGGTCGCCCGAACGTTCTTGACCGGGTAAAAAACGGAGACATCAATTTCATCATCAACACACCTAGCGGAAAAATCCCCCGCGAGGACGAAGTGCGCATTCGCAATGCCTCTCTCGCGCAACGCATCCCGATCATGACAACGGTGCGCGCAGCCCTGGCGAGCGCGAATGGAATCCACTCGTTGCAAAAGCGCAAGGTGAGCGTGCGCAGTTTACAGGAGTACCACGCCGAAAAGTTGTAGCGGCAGCCGCGTCGGCTGCATCGGTTATTCCAGCAGGCGACACGCCTGCCTCAACAGATGGATGTGACAGCGCGCCACATCCGTGTCAGTGGTCGATTATGAAACCGTCGATCTTCGCGGTGGCGCTGTTGTTGGGGGCAGCGGTTTTTGCCGCTGACGAAAAGAAGGCGGAGAATCCTACGATGAATGCATCCAACGAAGTCGCGGTAATTAAAACGAGCGAAGGCGATATGGTCGTGCAGTTTTGGAATGACGCAGCTCCGAATACGATTGAGAACTTTAAAAAACTGGCGCGTTCGGGCTTTTACGACGGCACAATTTTCCATCGCATCGTTAAGGAGTTCATGATCCAGGGCGGCGACCCAAATTCGAAAGATCCGGGCAAGGAAAGCAGTTATGGACAAGGCGGCCCGGGTTACGAAATCAAAGCCGAATTCAATGATCACTCCCATGATCGGGGCGTTATTTCCATGGCCCGTAGCTCCGACCCGGATTCAGCGGGATCGCAATTTTTCATCTGTCTCGCGCATGTTCCGCGGCTCGATGGGCAATACACGACGTTCGGAAAACTGATCAAAGGCGGCGACGTGCTCAAAAAGATCGGTGACACGCCTCTGACCAGAAACAGCACGGGCGAGATGAGCAAACCGACCAAGCGTGTGGTGATCGAAAGGATCAAGATCGTGCCGGAGGACTCGATTCACTAATCTTTACCACGAAGATCACGAAGGCCACGAAGGAGAAAATTAATCTTCATCTTCGTGTTCTTCGTGTCCTCTGTGGTTAATTACTGAATGGCAAAACCGGAGCGAACAAAGATTGCCCTCATCCAGATGCGGTGCGGCCCGCAGCCGGAGAAAAATTTCGAACGTGCCATCGGCTTCGTTCGCGATGCCACGAAACAGGGCGCGCAGATTGTTTGTTTGCCGGAACTCTTCCGGTCGCAATATTTTTGCCAGACCGAAGACCACAAGAATTTCGACCTCGCGGAAGCGGTCCCAGGAAAGTCGACATCCGTCCTTGGCGAACTCGCGCGGGAGCTTGGCATCGTGATCATCGCATCGCTTTTCGAGAAGCGCAGTGCAGGCCTGTATCACAACACCGCCGTAATCATCGACTGCGAGGGGAACTTGCTCGGCAAATATCGCAAGATGCATATTCCCGATGATCCGCTTTACCACGAGAAATTTTATTTTACGCCGGGCGATCTCGGATTTCAGGCGTGGCCGACGCCACAGGGAA
>QHOJ01000176.1 GCA_003218735.1 Verrucomicrobiota bacterium | reverse complement strand
TCTGACTTTCTTTCTTGTATTCGTGGTCCACGGCACGGCAGTGGATCCACGCGGGCGCGGTTTGGCGGGTTTCGCCATTGGAGGGACCATCACCCTCGACATCCTGTTTGGAGGTCCGCTCACGGGCGCTGCCATGAATCCCGCACGAGTATTTGGTCCGGCGGTAGCGGCCAATTTTTGGCATGACCATTATGTTTACTGGGTTGGACCGTTCGTCGGCGGAGCGCTCGGCGGTTTTGTTTATCGCATCTTCATCGAGCGGAAACCCGCGGAGCGCAGTGAGACGATAACTGTCGAGTA
>QHOJ01000175.1 GCA_003218735.1 Verrucomicrobiota bacterium | reverse complement strand
TCTTTGCATCCTTAATTTGCAGGACCGATCGCGCCAAATGCGCGACGAGGAAACTTGCATCTGGTGTAGGTGCAATTCCGGCTTGGGCAATAATTTCACATTTAGCCAACTCTTCGATCACACGCAAAACCTTCGACGTAAGATCTTCATCGTCGGTAAATTGGATCGTGCAAACGCCAGGCGCAGTAGCTTCGACATACGGGGAAAGCGTGAATCCATAATGAAGCAGAATTTCATCGATTAATTTTTCTTGCGATTGAGCGCGTGTTTTCACAATGAGGCTCAGACATCGCCCCAACCCCTGGCTCGGCGTCATCCTTGTGCGCACGCCAACCTTTTCAGCAGGCTCGTTGAGTTGAATAATGACTGCTCTTTTCTCACTAGCATCGAGCAGCGCGACCGGCTTTGGACGCAACTCCGGTTGATGACGGATTGCAGCCTGCAAATAAAAGTTCGGCAGATAAATTGTTGCAAACATCAGTTCGCCTTCCCTCTCTCGTTTCCAAGCTGATAGAGATGCGATCGTTGGATGCGAATTTTCAGCCGCGAAATCGCCTCTGCTTTTTGAAAAGTTTCAAGCGTCCAGGAATTTTCGAGAACAATTTTCAGTTGCGCGCTGCTCACCATGCTGCGGCGGGTCAGGACCAGACATGCCGTCGAAGTTGGTTCGACCAACCGCTGCAGACGATACCAGGTCGTCTGCGGAATTTTTAAGTCTTCTGGTGGATTGAGAACAAGATCGACAATCACCAGCAGAAAATTGCCATCGCGCAACAGCAGATCGGCCGCCTTGATCGCTTTGAGAGCTCTAGTGCAACGCACCCAAAAAAGATTGCGCAAAAGGGCATTGCCGAGTGGTTGAGGATCGAACGAATCGCGGCCATCGATCAATGCGAGGAAAAAATGATCGCGATGTGCGGATTGAAGGACCGCCTGAATGAGCGATGCGCTTCCGGCGCTTATTTGCGGGGTGGTCAATTCAGTGATGGCGCCTTTGGGCAAGCCGCCGCCGATTGCTTGATCGAGAAAAGATAAACCTGTAGCTAAACGCGTCGCAGCAGAGACAGGCACATTAGGGAAACGTTCGGCTAAAAGTTTCCGAAGATCGACAATGGCGCCGGCGGGAGTTGAGTGACCTAGACGGGGAGCCGATTCGGGGGGCGAGTCAGGAATTTTGCCGTTCGCAGCCATCTGGAGAAGATGGCATTACAATAATTATGTTCAAGTGAACATTATTGGCGCTTTCGGTCTTGTTTCCGCACCAGCGAGACCATTACCCCCTGAATTCTGAGTTCACGCACTGGCGTCAGATCCGGATAACGCGGATTCTCCGCTTTTAAATACGGTCTGCCATGTTCCACCACATAACGCTTCAAAGTTGTTTCACCATCAATTAAACCCGCCACGATATCGCCGTTCTGCACGTCTTTGCGGTCCTCCAAAATCACAATGTCTCCATCGATAATGTGTGCGCCGATCATCGAATCGCCGCGCACCCGCAAGGCAAAGATTCGCCCGTTTTTCGAAACATTGGCAGAGCGCGCATCGAGCGAAACGTGTCCTTCAATGGTTTGCTCGCTCAAAGTGGACATGCCTGCGGGAATCTGCCCATAGATCGGGACATCGGTGATCCGAACTTTCTGCACCGGTGTAATCAAGGCGCGAGCCTTGCGCGCATGCCGGCTGAGGAAGCCTTTGCGCTCAAGTGCGGCAAGGTACTGCATCACCGAAGTCTGGCTCGCAAACCGAAAATGCTTTTGAATCTCGCGCGTGCTCGGTGTAATGCCTTTTCCGCGCTGCTCGCTTTGGATGAAATCGAGAACGTTTTTCTGACGATGCGTCAGCATACTTTATGATCGCCGAACTCGCCGACCGCGCAAGTTCAAACGAACAGATACGAGTTGCTTGTATTTAAACCGCGAAACTTTCGCCGCAGGAGCAATGCGCGACCGCATTCGGGTTGGTGACTTTGAAGCCGCCCTTCTGCAGGTCCTCGCTGTAATCGAGCACCGAACCGCTGACAAAGAGCGCGCTTTTTGGATCGACAACCAGGCGGACATTGGAGGTTGGAACGAGAATATCGCGCTCGGCAGGGCCATCCACCAGATCCATCGTGTATTGAAGGCCGGAGCAACCGCCGCCAATCACCGCAAGGCGCAGCGCGCCGTTTGGTTTTTCTTTTTCCTTAAGGAGCGACGCTAGTTTGCGCGACGCGGCTTCGGTCACCTTGACCAGTCGTTCGTTGCCGATCTTGTAATTGATTTCTGAAGATTCGGTCGTCATTGAAATGAATCAGCTGGAAACGAGAACGGGAATTTCGCGTTTCTGGCTGGTTTCGTTTTCGCTACACAAGATATTTTCTTCCGCGATTGTCTCAACTTCGGCAAGGGCGGAGACGTGCGAAAATTTTTCGCGTAGCCGCTTGGCGTCAGGCATCGCTCGCGAATAGGCCATCAGCCGGGCGCGCATCGATCGCATCGCGGGTTCCTCCGCGCCCCGTTGCCTGACAGCGAGCTGGCAATGCCGTACGATTAGGTTCCATCTTTCCGATAATTCCGGTGCATCGGGAATCTCGCCGGTTGCGAAGTAATGTTTCGTCTGGCTGAAAACCCACGGCGCGCTCATGGCCGCGCGACCGATCATCGCGCCAGCGATTCGAGTTTCATGACATCGCTTCGCAATGTCAGAGGCGCTGGCGAGATCGCCGTTTCCGATGACCGGGATCGAAACGGCAGCTGCCACCTCGGCAATCGTATCCCAATCGGCCGCGCCAGCGTAACCCTGTGCGCGGGTCCGTCCATGCACCGTGATTGCTGCGATTCCTGCATCGAAGAGGATGCGCGCCACATGCGGTGCGTTAATGGAATCTGCATCCCAACCGATGCGGATTTTCGCGGTGACCGGCATCGGCGCCACAGCGCGAACCACCGCAGCCGCAACGCTGGCCAATGCGGGACAATCTTTCAGCAATGCGGAGCCACCATTTTTCGTGACCACTTTGTTGACGGGACAACCGAAATTGAGATCGATAAAATCCGGAGCTACCCAATCAATCACCTGGCGCGCCGCTTCAGCCATGTGCTCGGGGTCGGCTCCGAAAAGTTGGACGCCGATTGGCCGTTCAATTTCATCAAAATCGAGGTATTCGCGCGTCCGTTGATTTCGCCGGAAAATCCCTTCGGCCGAAACGAATTCAGTGGTCAGAATATCTGCGCCGTGTTCCTTGCACAATTGGCGGAAAATTTTGTCGGACACGCCAGCCATTGGCGCGAGATAAAGCGGAAAGCGATTGGAGAACCAGGGTAACGTGGACAACATGTCGATCTTTCAATGATGCACGGCAGTTTGTAGCAGGTTTGCGACTTCGTTCTGCACGTTTTCTAATTCGTCCAGCCGCAATTGCGGATCGGGAACGATGAAAACGTCGCCGGTCGCTGCGTGTTCGTAAATCAAAAAGCGACCTGTCGCCGCTTCTTCGGTCTTAATTTGCTTCAGGACTCGTTTGCGTTCGAGCATGGCGGCGAGGACGTAACATGCATTCGACGGCGGGTTTTCTGATGAAATCAAACGGCGGAAAAGCTGCTCGGCATTTTCTTTGGCCAGAGGCTCGGGTGATCGCGGCGGCAAAGGTTCGTAGTGCGATTTCCAGAACGAAAATGGTCGAATGTTCTCATTCCGCTTAAGCCAGGCTTCTTCGCTCAAATCTTCGCGGCGATAGCCATCAGCATTGTGAAAAAGCAGCGTATAGAAAGATTCGCCAGGTCTGAAAGGCCGGTGCGTGACGGCACAGGCGTCAGCGCGATGCTTGATCGCCCATTCGTTTGGAAGCGGGTTCATCGCGCAACTATACGGCGCGCGGTGAAAAGATGAAAGCCGGGCGCTTCGCGGTTGGAAGCGCGCAGATAAAGTAAGTAAAGGCCGATTGCGGCGAAGAGAAGATTCGGCGTCCATGCCGCTGTCCACGCGGAGATGCGGTCGCCTTCGCCGAGGGCAAGGAAAAGATGCGTGAGAAAGTTCATCGAGAAAACGAGCATAACCGCCGCAGCGACGCTGGATAAGACGCCGCGGCGTGAATAGCCGATCCCAAGGGGAGCCGCGATGCAAACAACAACCAGGCAGGTCCACGGGAGAGCGAGGCGATATTGAAGATGCGTGCGGAATGGCGCGAGCAACGTGGCGGGGAAATCGGCGTTGAAATGCAGATATTCGCGCAGCTCCGGTAAGCTGAGGAATTCCGCCCGCTCGTTTGCGCTCCCCAGCCGAAAAGGTGTTTCGCTCCAATGCTCAACCATCAGCAAAGGATAAATCTGCTCGTCGATAATGTTTCCAGTGTGATCGTAGTGAACCACTTTCGCGTTCTCGAGATCCCAGGTTTTCGTTTCCGGACGATAAAAGGCGCGGGTCGCCAGGTAATCTGTAATGATGTTGTCATTCGCATCCTGCTGAAGCACCTGCACATTGTTAAACGAATTGCCGCCGTGGCGAAAATTTTGAACAAACCAGGTGCGGGCATCGGTTCGGTTGCGAAAAATTTGTCCCTCGATGGAACGACTGGGACGCGCCTGCGCTTCCGAAAGGAACGTTTTGCGCGCCAGGTCCGCGTGCGGCGCGAGCGAATAGTTTAGCGCCATGCTCGCTGCTACTGTGAGCAGTCCCATTCCGATCAACGGCACCAAGACCCGGGGGAGACTTACGCCGGCTGTTAGCATCGACACAACTTCATTCGCCCGCGACATTCTCCCCAGTGTGAAAAGCAGTGCGAGCAAGAGCGATACCGGCAGGAGAATAATGAAAACTTGCGGGACTTGCGTGGCGTAATACCGAACGGCAAGCAGAAGACTGATGCGCTCGTCGATAAAGGTCGAAATGTTATCGCTGATATCGAAAATCAGCCAGATCGAGATAAACCCGGCGATGCAGTACAAGTAAACCTGCAAGAAATTGCGAAGGACGTAGCGATCGAGGATTCTCACGGATTAGATTAAGATTATATTTCGATGATCGCGTTGAAAGATTCTCTGGGCACCGAATTTGTCGAACGAATTCGCGCAATTTTTTCCGAAAAGGGGCAGCTCTCAAAGGCGAAAAATTTCGAGTTTCGCCCGCCACAGCAGGAGATGGCAATGGCGGTGGCGCGAGCACTGGAAGAAGAGCGACATCTGGTGGTGGAAGCCGGAACCGGCGTCGGCAAATCGCTCGCCTATCTCGCTCCGGCAATTTTGTTTGCCCTCGAGCAACACAAAAAAGCGATCGTCTCGACCCACACAATTAACCTGCAGGAACAGCTTCTTTACAAAGATATCCCCATCTTAAAGAAGATTTTGCCGATTGAATTCGAAGCGGCTCTCATGAAAGGACGGCAAAATTATCTTTGTCCGCGACGACTGGAACGCGCGCTTCAGCAGCAAAATGAACTTTTCACCGGGCCGGAGCAAAATGAGCTGAACAGACTCGCCGAGTGGTCGCGTACGACCCGTGACGGTTCGCTCAGCGATTTGTCGGTTGAACCTGACCCGAAAGTTTGGGCACAGGTTTGCAGCGAACCGCACATCTGCACGACGAAAAGTTGCGGGCAATCGAACTGCTTTTATCAACAGGCGCGTAAACGGCTGCTGACATCGGACGTGATCGTTATCAACCACACGTTGCTCTTCATGCTTCTGGGAAGCCCAGATCAACAGGAAGAACGGGAAAGCGGCTATCTTTTTCCAAACGACTTCATCATTTTCGATGAAGCACACACGGTCGAGCAAGTCGCCTCGCGCCAGATCGGCATCGGTATCTCGCAATACGGGCTAAGATCGACAATCCAACGGCTCTACCACGCGCGCACGCGCAAGGGCCTGTTCACGGTCATGCGAGACGCAGCTGGTGGGAGGCTGGCAGCGGAACTCGTTGATCGAGCGGATCAGTTTTTCGCCGCGATCGAAGGCCGCTCCGATTTCCGAAAAGGACGCGAGTTTCGTGTCCGGACGCCCGAGCTCGTAGCAGATTCGATCACCGGACATTTGAGTGCGTTGCAGGCGCGGATCAGCGAGGTCACCAAGCGTGCCGATGATGAATTTCTGAAGGCCGAATTGCAGGAACTTGGTCGGCGGATTCGTGATGCGCGGGACGGTATTGCCATCTTTCTGGAACAAAGCGCCCGCGAACATGTTTATTGGATCGAACGCACCGGTAAGACCGCGCAGTTTCTCTCGCTCAATGCGGCGCCGATTGACATTGCGCCGGTGCTGCGCCGCATGATTTTTCGGGAAGACTGCTCCTGCGTTATGACGAGCGCGACGCTTTCGGTCGGGCGTCCTGATCTCGCTTATTTGCGGCAGCGCATCGGGGCAGATGACGCCGAGCCATT
>QHOJ01000287.1 GCA_003218735.1 Verrucomicrobiota bacterium | reverse complement strand
ATTTCTCAATGATGGCCCAGACGGAGCGAGCCGTTCTCGATCTCGTCCTGCCAACGGACAATGACGCTCTTTTCTCGGGCGGTGGGCCGGCATTTTACCAATATATCGAGCGGGATTTTAAAGGAGTTAAGTCGACGCCGTGGGAGGGCGGCCAATACGGGTTTGTGCGTGACCCAATTGAGACGTCGATGGGCATCGTTTACACCCGTTTCCACGAAGGAATCGACATCAAACCGCTGCGGCGCGATGCCCGCAACGAACCGTTGGATGAAGTGCGCGCCATCGCGGACGGCAAAGTTGTGCACACGAATCTCGTGCCCGGCCATTCAAATTACGGGAATTACGTCGTGATAGAGCACCGGTGGGCCGGCTCAAACTATTACAGCTTGTATGGACATCTAAGTTCAATCGCGGTGCAGCCAGGCGACCCTGTACAACGCGGTCAGCGGATCGCCGTCATGGGCTACACCGGCGTGGGCTTAAATCAGGCCCGCGCGCATCTCCACTTGGAATTGAATCTGATGTTCAGCCATCGATTCGAAGCGTGGCACGACGCGTTCTTCAAAAACGATCCCAATCACAATGGCATTTACAACGGCATCAACCTTGCCGGTCTCGATATTGCGCGGCTCTATCTCGCACTCCACAAAAATCCTTCGCTCACAATTCCAGATTTCCTCAATGGCGAGGAGACATTTTACAAAGTGACGCTGCCAAAATCGTCGCACTTTGAGCTGCCGAAACTTTACCCCTGGATGCTGGCTGGCAGCAGTCGAAGCGAGAAATCGTCGTGGGAAGTTTCATTCGCGCGCTCGGGCTTGCCACTGAAGATAGAACCAAGCGACAAACATGTGACGCAGCCGGAACTGAGTTACGTTAAAAAAAACTCGATCGATTACTCCTATTTGACTCGCGACGAAATTTCCGGGCGACGCGATCATGTTCACCTCACAGAGTACGGTCGAGGATTGATGCGCCTCTTGATTTGGCCGGACTGATGATTTAGTCGCGGCACGCCCCGACGGTCGTCACCCACTTAGTTCAACACGAAGTCGGCCTGCGTTGTGCCAGGGCGACTCCGTGCGGGATTGCGCCCTGCACGAAACCAAGACATTCCACCGCGCCGCTCGGCTTTCCAGGAAGCGCGATTACCAGTGAAGAATCGACAATCGCCGCAAGGCTGCGCGATAAGATTGAGTTCGGCGTGATTTTCATCGACTCGGAGCGCATCACTTCGCCGAAACCAGGCAGTTCCACACGCATGATCGCACGGACTGCTTCCGGAGTGACATCGCGCCGGCCGATGCCGGTGCCACCAGTGGTCAGAATCAAGCCACAACCTTGTTGCGCGAACGAACGGAGCGTCTCCTGAATTCGATCCGCGTTGTCAGGAACGATTGCTTCGCACAAGACCTGCCAGCCATTTTTCTGAGCGACTTCTTTCAATGCAGGTCCGCCAAGATCTACATACTCTCCGGAACTGGCCCGATCGGAGATCGTGACGATGCCAACTTGTATTTGCATTTTCTATGAGCGCCGTCTGCTTTGATTTCGGCGGTCGTAGACCGCCGCTACAGCGCTCTTTGTCTTCTTACTCAAGTGTACATCGGAAATCTGCATCTCTTTGTCCACTGCTTTGCACATGTCGTAGACAAGTTACTTCCGCGCCATTGTTTGCCGTGACGATATCGATCTTGATCTCGCTCAACGGCAAGGTGTGGCAGAGCGGAATGAGCTGGGCAGCTTGTTTGGCGCCTTGAATGCCTGCGATGCGCGCGGTCGCAAAGACGTTGCCCTTCGCGATTTGATCATTTGCGATCAGGTCGAGCGTTTCGCGTTGAAGCCGGATTTTCCCCGTCGCAACCGCGGCCCTCGCACTGAGCGGTTTGGTCGAGACATTGACCATCTGCGCTCGGCCATTCGGGCCAACGTGCGTGAGGCGTTTCATTATCAGCCACCTATCGCGACCATCTTGCGCCCTGGCTTGTAATTGTCGCGAAAATCGTGTTGCTCAGGCTTTCGATCGACGACATCGAGGAAAAACTGTTTGAGTTCCTCGTCGCCTGCCCCGGCACGAAGTGGTTTCATGATGTCGAATTCGAGGTAGCTGCCGAGACAAGGACGTAATTTCCCATCGCACGTGAGACGAAGTTTGTTGCAGCTCTCACAAAAATGGAGGTTCGTCATTGCGCCAATAAAACCAATGCATTGCTGGCGCCCGTGCATCTGGTAGTAAGCGGCCGGGCCGTTCGTTCGAAACTCGGGCTGTGGGATCAAGCTGCCGTAATGCGATTCGATCGCCCGCTTCGCCTCAGAAATCGATATGAAATTTTCTTCATCGAGAACTTCTCTCGTG
>QHOJ01000073.1 GCA_003218735.1 Verrucomicrobiota bacterium | reverse complement strand
TTTGCGATCAAAAACGTGATGCGTCCGGCGCCAGAATTCCGGACGTTGGCGCGGCAAACTGCATCGCAAACACACAACGCCCCGATGATTGAAGACCTCGGTTTGATGGAATCGCGCGACAGGAATTTTTCGGCAGCAACAGATTGTTTTCGGCCGGCGCGAACCTTTTATTCGAACCGCGATGACATTCTGCGTGTGGTGCTCGAAGAAGCGGACGCATGGGTCAAGCAGGACAAGCCAAAGCGAGCTGTCGATCTTATCGGAAGTGCCCTGCGAACTTCTCCCGACGCACCCGCAGCGCTGCTTTTGAGGAAATTTGAGGAAGACGCGGAGCGCGCTGCCAGTCAAGCCGCGCCGTCCAGGTGATCCACCTAGCGAATAATTCCACGCTCGCTTTTTTGGATGAACTCGAGCATCTGGGTGATTTCTTCGGTCTGGGGCAATTCCCTGCGGATCGCTTCAATTGCCTGCTGCCTATTGTATTTGGAACGATAGATCAGGCGAAAAGCCTCTTTGATCAACTTCACGGTTTCGGGTGGGAAATTCTTGCGTTCCAAGCCGATCAGGTTAATGCCGCGAATTTCCGCCGGGTTGCCGTCGGCGATCATGAACGGCGGAACGTCCTGGACGATCTTCGAACATCCGCCCGTAATGGCGAAACGTCCGATCCGGCAAAATTGATGCACGGCGGTGAGGCCGCCGATGATGGCGTGATCGCCCACCTCCACATGCCCGGCCAGGGTGCCGTTATTAGAAAAAACAACGTCGTCTCCAACTACGCAATCGTGTGCGATGTGGCTGTAGGCGAGGAAGGTGCCGCGGTTGCCGATCCGCGTTTGGCCCTGGCTGGTTGTGCTGCGGCTGATTGTGACAAATTCGCGGAACGTATTTTCATCGCCGATTTCCAGGTAAGTCGGTTCACCCTGGTATTTCAGGTCCTGCGTTTGCTGACCGATCGAGCAGGCGGCATAAAATTTATTTCCTGCGCCGGCGCGCATCGGTCCGCAAAGCGTGACATGCTGTTGCAGCCAGCAATTTTGACCAAGCACGACGTCAGCTGCGATCACGCAATACGGTCCGATGGTAGTTCCTGCGCCGATTTCCGCCTGTGGATCGACAATTGCCGTCGGATGAATCTGCACGTCGCTCATTTATCGAGAAACGTGAACATCAGTTCGCCTTCCGAGACGACGGCATCGTTCACGACGCAATGACACTTCGTCTTTGCCATGCGTTCCCCGCGCGATTTGGTAAGCTCGGCATGAATGAACATCGTGTCCCCCGGAAACACCGGTTTGCGAAACTTTACGCTGTCTGCGCTCATGAAATAGCCGATGCGGCTTGTCGTTTTCGTTAGTTTGAACAATAACAGACTCGCCACTTGCGCCATCGCTTCCACTTGCATCACGCCAGGCATGACGGGGTGACCTGGGAAATGCCCCTGGAAAAACGGCTCGTTAATCGTGATGCATTTTACGGCCGTAATTTTGTTTTCGCCCTCGAAGCCGATGACCCGGTCAACCATCAAAAAAGGGTAGCGGTGCGGCAGGATCTTCATCACTTCTCCAGTATCCAGGCCAGCGTCGCCCATTGGGATTGCGCGCGAACCGCTCATCGCGCTTCTTCGCATCTGCTCGCGGGCAAGCGCGCGAGCCAGCTCCGCATTCGCCGCATGGCCCGGCTTCACCGCCACGACGTGACCGCGAATCCGCCGGCCGACCAGCGCGAGATCGCCGATGATATCAAGAATTTTGTGCCGAACGAATTCGTCGGCGAAACGCAGCGGTTCCCTCCATGAGCGGCTGAACATCTTCGTAATAAACAAATGTCCGTGCTGGAGCGATCTCCCGCTCGAAAATTGCCGGCGTAATTTCAGTCGATAGAAACTGGGCAAAGCGATTGTTCGGTCCCGCTTGTGTGCACGAGATGCGAAATGTGTCGTCGGGCAACAAAACAAGCAGCGCGCCCGTTTTCGATTCCATGTGCATCGGTTCGCGCACATCGAAGAACTTTCGCGGCTGTTCCTGCGCGGTGACGCCGGCTTTCTTGATAAGATCGACATAGGGCTGCGCGCTGCCGTCGCCAATTGGCGGCTCGTTCGCATCCATCTCAACGATGGCATTGTCCACACCCATCGCGGAAAGCGCTGAGAGCACGTGCTCGACCGTATGCACGCGCAAAGCTCCTTCGCCGAGCGTCGTCGCGCGCTCGACCGTTTTAAGATTATTGATCTTCGCATCGATGGTTGGTTCGTCCTGCAAATCCTTTCGCTTAAATTTGATTCCGTGATCCGTCGGCGCCGAATGCAACTTGAGCGAGACTTTCTCGCCTGTATGCAGGGACGTGCCGCTAAAGCTGGCGGTTTTTCCGATCGTATGTTGAAGCTCAGGGGTAATAGCCACAGCTAGTCGCTTGCGTTGTAGCGGCTCTTGTGTCAAGCGCCGTTCTTTAATTTGAGCGGCTCACCCGTTCGACAAGCTCAGGAAGGCTCCGATGCCGCTACACTTCATTCCAATTCAAAATCGCCGCAATCAAATGCCATCATTTTATCGATGTTCGAGATGCGAAACTGCTCCACGACTGCGCCATCATCCTGCCAAACATCGACCGATTTTTCGCCATTCTTTTTGATGGATGCGCGAATCAGATTTGGCGTTTCACTAACCGTGCACAGCGGCAATCCATCGGTGGTTTTGAGAAAACTGCCCTCGTTGTCAAATCCAACGCCAAGACCGACAATCGGCCTTTCGTCACTGGCCAACGGGTTCGGCATGAGTTTCACTTTCACATTGCCGCTTGCATTATCTTTGACTGCCGGAGCCGCGGCTTGACCGAGATCTTCTATTTTGGAGCGAGCAACGACGTAGCCGCGCGCATGATATTTTCCAGCTGGTAGACCTTCGCCGTCGTCGTTCTTGCCGTCCCATTTTGTCACCAGCGCATCGGCACCGATCGTGAACTCATTCAGGTCGGCTTGCTGATGCAAAATGCGCACGAGCTTTCCATTTCCATCGTAAATGCCGAGGCTGATCGTTCCCTCAAGCGGCGGCGGAACAAAGCTGATACGCACACTGCGAGTCGGTGAAGACGTCGGAGATGGCGAAGCGACTGGCGTCAGCGTCGGGGACGGCGACTCCGGCGCTGTCAGGGAGGGAGTCGCAGATTCCTGGGCAGTCAACGAATAGCTCGACACAACGGCAAATAAAATCGCGAGGTTGATCTTTTTTGTCATGTCGAGCGGAGTCGAGACATCTCTTACTTTGAAAGGAGAAAAGAAATTGTAGTAAGAAATTCCTCGACTTGGGTCGGAATGACAAGGGGGGGTTAGATGTAATAGCGCCAGTTTACGTTCGGGAAAAGGTTATCGCGCCACTCGCAATCGCGCAGAAATTCTTCATTGACGTCATTCAGGCTAAACTGGTCGTGCAGTCGATTGAAACGAAGGAGGTGATCCAAGGTTCGTTTCGTGGCGTAATCTTTTGCGGGTCCGGTTTTTATCAGGAATGCCCAATCGCTCGATTGCGCCAGTAAAAGTTCGCGCGCCATTTGTTTCAGCACACGATCTGCGGACCGGTTTGAGTCCTCTGCATGTCTGCGCGCGCTGTCACTCATGCGCTGACTAGCAGTGTGCAGGTGCGGATAAATCCAGGCATTGCTCGAATCGAGCCAGACCCCGAGGTAGCCGTTTTCACCCCATGTCGACGCTGCCGGCTCGATCGTTTGTTGCGTGGGATGAGTTTCGAGGAATTCGCTGGGCGTAGTCAGGTTGAAATCTTGTTGCTCTTTAGCGGCCTTGCGAATGAAAAGTTCAAGAAACCGTGGTCCTTCGAACCACCAGTGGCCAAACAATTCGGCGTCGAATGGGACGACAACGACTGGATCAAAACCCGATTCGCTGATTTGGACAATTTGCCGGCGCCGTTGCTCAAGAAAGTGCGCAGCATGCGTTTCTGCCGCTTTTTCCGCTGCCTCGCGATCATACAATTCTTTTTCCTCGCCGCACCCGGTGATGCGATAATATTTCACGCCGGAAAATTTTCTGCTTCCGCGTGCGATCGGGCCCAAATGCTCCGTCGGAAGATCGAAGCCGACGTCGCGATAAAATTCGCGGTAGGCCGGATCACCGGGATAACCTTCATGCGCACTCCAGACCTGCCTGCTCGACTCGCGGTCGCGCGCGAAAACGGCTGGTCCGGCCGGTGTGTAATACGGCGCGTAAATCGATCGGCGCGGCGGCGGTCTTCCAAACATGACGCCGTGTGCATCCAGAACGAACCAGCGAATGTTCGCCTCTTGTAAAAATGATTCCAAGCCGGGCGCGTAGGCGCATTCCGGTAACCAAAAACCGGTTGGCTCGCTACCGAAAAGGTCGACATATACATCCCGCCCGATTAAGATCTGAGCCCGCGCAGCTTGACGCGACTGTTGCTGAATCAGCGGTAGCAATCCGTGTGTGGCAGCGCAGCCAATGATCTTAAGGAAGTCCGTTTTCCGCAGCTCGCGAAAGGCGGCGAGCAGATCACATTTCCATTGCTCGACAAAGAAATGCCGAGTCTCTGAAAATAGATCAAAATAAAATTCAGCCAGCTCGCGAAGTTTAGAGTGCTTACGATTTCGTTTTCGCTCGCGCTGCGTGAGATCGATTAAAAGCTCGAGATGCCGGACGTAGCGCTCGCGCAGCAATTCGTCTTGCAGCATGGCGCAGAGCGTCGGCGTGATCGACATCGTGAGCTTGAACGGCACTTCATCGCTCACTAAGCGCTGCATCATCCGGAGCAGGGGAATGTACGTCTCGGTT
This sequence comes from Verrucomicrobiota bacterium, assembly GCA_003218735.1. GTDB lineage: Bacteria > Verrucomicrobiota > Verrucomicrobiia > Chthoniobacterales > UBA10450 > Udaeobacter. The sequence goes on along the minus strand of QHOJ01000073.1, from coordinate 4,146 downwards.
ATTGCCTCAAAAAGCCAATCTTCTTCGAAAAAGTGCTCGTGTTCGGGATGCCGAACGAAGGGCAAGTGCGCGTGGAGAATGAGCGCGAGAAAACCGGAAGGCATTGGCGATTTCGGATTTCAGACTGCTAAAATGCAACAACGCGGATTACTCTATTGGCAATCCGCAATCGCCAATCCGCCATCGCTTAGAGCGTCCGGCAAAAGTCCTGGAAACGGTCGAGACCTTTTTTGATGACGTCGATGCTCGTGGCGTAACTAAGCCGGACGGTACGGTCGTCGCCAAAAGCAGCGCCCGGGACGACGGCGACGTTCGCCTTGCTCAGCAAACGATCGGCGAAATTTTGCGAGTTTAGGCCGAGCTGGCTGATGTTCACCAACACATAGAACGCCCCCTGCGGCTTGACCGCAGTTACGTTCGGAATTTTCGAGATGCGATCAAACATGTAGTTGCGCCGCATATCGAACTCTTCGCGCATATCGGCAAGCGGCTGTTGATCACCCTTTAATGCGGCGAGCGCGCCGTGCTGCGAGAAAGAAGACGGGTTGGATGTGGTATGGCTTTGGATTGAATCCACCGCCTTGGCCACTGCTTCCGGCGCAGCGAGATAACCGAGGCGCCAACCGGTCATCGCATATGATTTGCTGAAACCATTGATCGTAATCGTGAGATCGTACGCTTCCTTGGAAAGAGAGGCGATGCTCACGTGTTTGGCATCGTCGTAAACGAGCTTCTCGTAGATTTCGTCGGATAAAATATAAATATCTTCCTCGGCGGCAACGTCGACAATGGCCTGCAGTTCCTCGCGCGTGTAAACGGAGCCAGTCGGATTGCCTGGTGTATTCAGGACCAACATTTTCGTGCGTGGCGTCATCGCGTTCTCAAAATCTGCGGCGCGCATCTTCCAGCCGTTGCGCTCGCTTGTCGGCACAATTACCGGGTCGGCGCCCGCCAATCTGACCATGTCCGGATAGCTGACCCAATATGGCGCCGGGATAATAACTTCGTCCTGAGGCTGGCATGTCGAGAGAATGGCGTTGTAGCATGCGTGCTTGGCGCCATTGCTCACGATGATCTGGGCTGCGCGATAGCTAAGCTCGTTATCAGCGGCCAATTTCTCCGAGATTGCCTGGCGCAATTCTGGGATACCGGCACTCGGCGTGTATTTCGTGAAGCCGGCCTCGAGCGCCGCGATCGCGGCCGCCTTGATGTGCTCGGGTGTATCGAAATCTGGTTCACCCGCGCCGAAGCCGCAAACATCGATGCCCTCTGCTTTCATCGCTTTGGCCTTGCTATCGATTGAAAGGGTAAGTGAAGGAGTGAGTTGAGTGGCGCGTGCGGAAATTTCCATGGCAGTAGGGCTAATTGTGAGGTGGTTCAAAGTGGGAGCGCAAATTATTGGCGGCGGTAGAAGTTTTCAATCAGAGGTTTAAAATTGTTCTCATCGATTTGCACGATCGCCATCTCGCGTTTCGCGTTCTCGGCGGAATCGGAAGCATGCGCGGCATTGATCATGATAGTCTGTCCAAACTCTCTCCGGATTGAACCGGGGGGCGCTTTCGCCGGATCGGTTGGACCGAGCACGTCCCGAATTTTGCTCACCGCGTCAACACCTTGGTAAACGATGGCGATTGACTTTTCCGTACCTCCCGCGTTGCGTTTTTCCGGGGGACATTCGCTTGGCTTACGCCCCGCCATAAATTCGATGATGCTCTCCCAATTTTCGCGGCCGCTCACCGGTCCCAATTTCTGTTCTAAGACTGGCAGCACGGGACCGTAGAACTTCTCGGCTTGCCCGACACTCATCCGATGAACCTTAAAGCCAATGATGTGCAGACCGGAGCGAGAAAAAACTTCAATGACGCCGCCGGGTCGCAAATTTGGAAATTTGAAATTGTCCGGTTTAATCAGCACAAGGGTCTTCTCGATCTTTGCATCGGCGGGGTAGGTGATGACCTGGTCTAGTACCCCACCATCGCGATCGGAAAATTCCGACCATAATTTCAAATCGCGCTCGACCTCTCGTCGTTCGAAAGCCGTCAACACGCCAGGTTCAAAGTAGGTCACTTTTCCGGAATCATCCGTGATGTAATCGCCGAACGTGTCGCGGATTGTCTCGCCGCTGGTGCGCTCGTGCACGATATGACCAACCGTGCGATGCATTTTTTCCACAGCGTCGGGGCCTCGAAAAACCAGCAGCAGAACACGCGGCCGTTGACCATGAACATTGCCGGTGAAATTTTTCAGCACGTACTCGCGAATCAATTCCTGCGTCGCGCGATGACGGGGGTCCGCTTCCGTTACGATTGTCTCCGAGTAGCGCTTTGCCAATTCTCGGCTCGGCGCAAACATGCGTCCGCCCACCAAGTCGAGCCCTGTCCGCGAAATCAACCGACCGACCATCCCGCCGGTGCGCGATTTGCGCATCGAATAGGGAGTGATGATGGCGTAGGAAAGTTCTTCGGTCTGCATGTCGATCTTGTGCGGCTTAAGATTAAACCGCGTTTTATGCAGAGAAACCGAAGCCGCCAAAGGCTTCGGGAACGTAGCCGTCGCCCTTCGTTCGCGTCAAATACGTTTTCTATTCCTTCCGTCTGCTGCTTCTCAAGCGAAGGCTGGAGCGGGTGACGAGGCTCGAACTCGCGACGTCCTCCTTGGCAAGGAGGTGCTCTACCACTGAGCTACACCCGCCTTTTACCTATGCCAAACAGCATCCAGACTACCGTGATATCTTTGCTTTACACAGCGATTTTGTCTACTTAGCATGAACGCACCTGAGTAGTCTTCAAAGCTTTAAAATCGGAACTGCAATGTCTTTATTCAATGGTTGCATGAAGCTGGTACGCGCTCGTTCCCGCAATCATGGGATTTGGACAAGGCAATAGTCAACGAAAAAATCTTAATAACTTTATGGCACACGTCATCACAAAGTACATCGTCTACAATCACAACGGAACCGGCGTGAGGCATCATCATTTCAATGCATCAAACAATATCACCAATGAAACGGATGAAAACTACCCCGGTACCGCCGACAATAACCCCGGTTCAGGTATTGCCGATGGATGGCCCACATTGCCTTTTGGAGGGAATAATCTTCCATTTGCTTTTATGTCAATAAATGGGGCGGCTGATGGTAACCATCTTTATACCGCTGCCGGCAATCAATCATTTCCTGTGGGCGCGTCCGATGTAGAAGTTTTAGTTGTCTATGGTCCGGTGGGAGGCATTGGATCCGATGGAGGTCCGGGAATATGGGTTGATGCTTTTAATGTTAATGCCGGAAACTTTTCTGATGATCTTCACTTCATCAATATCCTTACACCGCCTACTCCGCCGGACACTATTGATAATGGCAAAACAAATTTCGCGAACTCTGATGGCGAAGTGTCCTCAATAAGTGCCGAGCACATAAGAGCGAGTACGACAGTAGACGGAGGCGTTCCTTTCCTGGAGTGGAAGAAGATTATACCGTCCGAATCGATTCTTGGTTTAAGGGATTTCGACATGGCTCAAAATGAAACTGGAGAAATTTGGTTTGCATTTTATCAATCTCCTCCTCCAGGACCTCTGATTAAGTTAGGGAAGCTGAAGCAATATGTTGCCGGCGGAGGATTCCGAATCATCATCGAGGACGATGGCATTCACATCATTCATGGACCGGTGGGTGGCGGCGGTCCCGTCGGTCCACCGGTAGGTCCTTTGAGGGTAGCTGCTTCCCTGGTGAGCAAATTATCGAGGGAGCAAAAGGCCACATTGAAGCAATATCAGAGCGAATACGCAGCCCTGACAAAATCCATCGGTTCGGAGACCAGCAAAATCATGGGCATTGTTTCAAAAGTGACAAAGATGCTTGGATGAAGAAAAAACTTTCGGGGGTATAGAAATTGACCCGAGGACGCTGCCCTCCTTTTCCGCAGTGTGTACCTTTCGAAGATTGGCGACACTTTGGAAGACGTCAGTGTTCCGCGTTCACAGAAAGATCGTTTCGGGAGACAGTGAAAGGAAGGAACCGGTAAGCAATCTTCTTCCGGCTGCATACAGTAAAACTATAATGCGCCGGTCGTGGCAAATCCGCCTGGAAAAAACGTGATTGAATTGATGTGCGGAGAAAAACAAAGAAATCGCGAAAACCTCAGTTTTAAA
>QHOJ01000274.1:2108-2435 GCA_003218735.1 Verrucomicrobiota bacterium | reverse complement strand
ATTGAAGCGCGTGCGCGAAATCGGAATCCGGCTCGCGCTCGGCGCGCGGCCCGGGCAGATCCGCGCGCTCATTCTTTCCCACGGCCTGCAATTGCTACTGATTGGGTCGGGGATTGGTCTGCTCGGCGCAATCGCAATATCGCACGCGTTGCACGCTGTGCTTTTTGAAGTTGGCGGCCTCGACCCGCGGATTTATCTCGGCGTCGGCGTGCTGCTTTTCGCCGCGACGCTGCTCGCCTCATGGCTGCCCGCGCGCCGCGCCTCACATGTCGATCCAATCGTCGCGTTACGCACCGAATGATGAACAAACTTTCAAGCTGGGTGCAA
>QHOJ01000274.1:0-1991 GCA_003218735.1 Verrucomicrobiota bacterium | reverse complement strand
TTATTCGAATGCGCGCGAGCTGAACCTCCTCGAACTCGCCATCTCCGTGCCGCGCTTTCAGCATTTTCGTGAGAGCCAGACGATCTTCGATGGCTTCGGGGCTGAGAATCAATCCGCATTCACGCTCACCGGACTTGGCGAGGCGGTGCAAATCCTCGGCGGGCAAGTGACATCGAACTATTTTGATGTGCTCGGCGTCCGTCCGATCCGGGGCCGCACGTTTTTGCCTAACGAAGAAGAAGCTGCCGACGTCGCGATGGTGACGGAAAACTTTTGGCGCAAGCGGATGGGCGGCGATCCAGATGTTGTCGGGCGCAGCGTCACCCTCGGGGGCGTGCCGCACACCATCGTTGGCGTTCTGCCGAACATGCCGTTCTCGTGGGTCGGACCGGCGGCGGGAGTGTGGACGACGAAACCGTTCCAGATCGCGGGCCTGTCGAACGAGCGAATCATGCGAGGCTCCGGTTTTCTTCGCGTCGTCGGACATCGCAAACCCGGCGTCACGATCGAACAGGCGCGCGCTGCGATGCCGCCATTGGAGCAAAGCTATCGCACACGTTTTCCCGACAAGATCGACAGCGTTTCGGTCATGACGCTGAAGACGTTGTCCGAAGATGTTACCGGAAACCTGCGGCCGGCGTTTGCGACCTTACTCGCCGCGGTAGCGTTCGTGTTGCTCATCGCCTGCAGCAACGTCGCAAATCTACTACTCGTTAGGTTTACCGGACGACGCCGGGAGATCGCGCTGCGAATGGCCATCGGTGCGTCACGTGGAAGTGTTGTCAGACTGTTTCTCGTGGAAAGTCTCCTCATTAGTGTCCTCGCCGGACTCGCGGGCGCGTTTCTCGCCTCGCAGATCGTTCCACTTGTGCCGCGGATGGCCGCGAATTTTCTACCCTTCGATCCCGATGTGCGTGTCCAGCTTTCGTTAGGTGTGCTCGCGTTCACAGTGATCATCTCGGGCCTGACCGGCCTCGCCATGGGGATTTATCCCGCGCTGCAAAGTGCACGCGCCGATCTGATCGACGGTTTGAAGGAAGGCGGGCGGGGAATGAGCGGCAGCGCGAATCAGCTCCGTTTTCGGAGAGTCCTCATAGGTGCGCAGGTGGCTCTCTCGGTGACGCTGCTCGCGGGCGCGGCCTTGCTCATCACGAGCTTCATTCGGCTGAGTCAACAAAACATCGGCTATCGCAATGATGTTTGGATCGGGTTCGTGACGTTGCCTGACTCGCCCTATTCCGGCGTCGCAACGCGCACACGTTTCGCAGAACAAACGCTCGCTGCGTTGCGCGATGTGCCCGGCTTGGAGAGCGCAACGATCAGCGCCGACATTCCGCTCCTTCCCGCCGCGGTCAGCAACTTCCTTTACGCGCGGACTGACGGCGAGGGTCTGCCGATAGATAAACGCGCCGCAGCCGTCGGTCACAACATCGCGCCAGACTACTTCAAGACATGGGGCATTCCGCTTCTCGCCGGGCGCGATTTTGATCAACGCGACACCCCCGATCGCCAGAAGGTCATCATCATCAGCAAGGGAGGGGCGAAGAAAATTTTTGGCGACGAAGATCCGCTCGGAAAGACATTGCTCATCGGCAGCGCGAGCATTCCTTGCCAGATCGTTGGCGTGGTGGGAGATGTGCGGTCGCGCAAAGTCGCCGAGCCGGATGATGTCGACCTGTATCGACCGTGGGCGCAGGACAACTACAACTTTCTCAGCATAGAGGTGCGGAGCCGCCGCAGTACAGAGGCGGTGACGAAGCTGGCGCGCGCGGCATTGGGGAAAGTCGATCCTGGTCTTGCGATTGCAATACCGCAATCAATGGACGCAATCGTGGCGCAAGCCGTCGGTCAGACGCGACTGATGACGTGGTTGCTCGGTATCTTCGCCGGAGTCGCGTTGCTGCTCGCCAGCATCGGCATCTACGGCGCAGTCGCCTACAGCGTCGCGCAACGCACGACTGAAATCGGTGTGCGCATGGCGCTCGGTGCGC
>QHOJ01000072.1 GCA_003218735.1 Verrucomicrobiota bacterium | reverse complement strand
GGCGTCGCCATTCGATCGTGGCTCTTGAAATGATTCGGCTTGATCGCGCTGCCGCCGAACCGCTTCATCAACAACTTTATCGCCAGATTCGCGATGAAGTAATTTCGGGAAGCTTCAACGGCAGCTCTTCCCGACTTCCCTCTTCCAGAGCACTCGCGGCAGACCTGGGCATCTCGAGATTCACCGTCGATCTTGCCTTTTCCAAGCTTCATGACGAAGGCTACCTTCAGTCCAAGATCGGATCGGGCACGTTCGTCGCGGATTCTCTTCCCGAAACTTTTTTGAGTCCGCGCAGGCCAAACATAGAACGGCTAGTTGAAAGGCCGCCCCGTCTTTCTGATCGGGTTAGAAGCATTCCCGACAGACGAACCGGAAAACAGTTTGATTTTGGGATCGCAGGCGCGCCCGGTGTCTCTTTTGTCCCTGCTGTCGCAGCGCTTGACGAATTTCCGATCGCCATATGGGAGCGACTCAGAGCGCAGGTCCTCGCAAAAAAGGGAGCGCATCTGCTCCAGTACGCATCAAGCCGTGGCGACCCCGACCTTCGCAAGGCACTCGCAACTTATTTATGCGATTACAGAGGTGCGCGCTGTCATCCAGACCAGATCATCATCACCGCTGGAACGCAGCAGGCGATGATGATCAGCGCGATGGCCCTGGTAAATCGGGGTGAGGTGGCGTGGATCGAAGATCCGGGATTTTACCAGGCTCGCCGAGCCTTTGGCTTCGCCGGCGCGACTGTCATTCCAAGACCTGTAGATCGAGAAGGAATCATGATCGCGCGGCCGTCGAAACAACGCTCGCCAAAAATAATTTACGTGACGCCTTCCCATCAATTTCCGCTTGGCATGACGATGAGTCTCGCGCGAAGGACGGCTCTAATCGATTTTGCGCGTACGTGCGACGCTTACATTTTCGAGGACGATCACAACTCGGAATTTCGTTATACCGGTCCCCCGCTGCCATGTTTGCAGGGACTCGATAACGCGGGTCGTGTCATCTACGCAGGCACAATGAGCAAGATTCTTTACCCATCTCTGCGTCTGGGCTACCTGCTCGCACCAGAACAATTGGTCGAACCGATGATCAAGATTCGCGCTGTGATGGATCAACATTCACCCGCGATCGATCAGGCGACGCTGGCCAGATTCCTCACCGAGGGATTTTTCCTGAGTCACATAAAGAGGATGCGGAAATTATATTCTGACCGGCGAGAATTCTTTATCGAACAGTTCAACAATCTGTTAAGTAATTACTTTATTCTAGAAATCCCCGAAGCTGGGCTACACTTCGTCGCGTGGTTACGCCGGAAAGCAGATTTACCCGTGATCACGCGCGTTTGCTCAGAAATCGGTATAAGACCGAGCCCGCTATCGTCATGCTTTATTAAACCTGAGTTGGACCCTGCGCTCACTTTCGGGTTTGCTGCATGGTCACGTGCACAAATTCGCGAAGGTCTTAGCAAGCTCGCGGCGGCGCTTAATTCAAAATTGAATTAAGTATCTTCCGGCCATCCGCGCTATTTCTCGGTAGCGCTCTTTTACGAGCCGCCGTCAATCGTTCCGTTATTCTGAGTCCTGCAAGGAATCACTGTTTGTCTCACTGGGTTCGTTAATCGAACCGTGAATTCGAAATAAAAATGGCTTGTACGAAACGTGCAAAGTGGCTCTGGCAGCGACTTAGAGCCAGTCGCTAAAGTGTGGTCATGAAAAAATTCAACAAAGGACAAAAAATATGACAACACAATTCAAAACCGATAAAGCTGGCCAAATCCTTTTCACTATCATCGTCGTCACATGCTGCTGCGGAACGGCTTTCGCACAGGCGCCGGCAAAGGCAAAGTCAAAGGTGCAATACAATGTATCCACCCTCGCTTCACTCGGCGGAACGAGTAGCGGGGGAAACAGCATCAATGACCAGAGCTGGGTGGCAGGCTATTCCAGACTCCCGAATAGGAACCGGCACGCTACGCTGTGGCGAAACGGTTCGCTAACCGACCTCGGCACACTCGGGGGACCAAACAGCAGTGTAACATGGAACGTGAAAAATACCGCGGGAATCATCGCGGGTATTTCCCAAACTGCCACGCCGGAGCCGCTCGGCGAGAACTGGAGTAGCGCGGCTTTCTACAGTACGCCTAACAATGTCGGCTACATCAATCTCGGTTTCGTTTGGGAACAGAACCAGATGCGGGGACTTCCCAATTTTCCGGGTGGAAACAACGGTTTTGCGACTGGAGCCAATAACTTGGGTCAGGTAGTCGGGTGGGCAGAGAATGGTGTTCATGACACTATGTGCGTCTCTCCACAAGTCCTCCAGTTTCGCCCAGCCGTGTGGGAACTCGGACCACCAGACCAGATCCATGACCTCCCTCTGATCGCGGGCGACACCTCAGGAGCCGCCACGGCGATCAATGACAATGGTCAGATCGTGGGCATTTCGGGCATCTGCGACCAGGCCGTTGGAAGACATACGGCCAAGCATGCCGTGCTGTGGGAAAACGGCGGGGTGACTGACATCGGCAACCTTGGTGCTCAGTGGTGGAACACGCCGACGGCGATCAATCAACACGGCGATGTCGTCGGGTTTGCCGGAGACCCAGCCTTTGTTGAAGGCGACATATTACACGCTTTTATCTGGACTAAGGATAACGGCATCCAAGCTCTCAAACCGTTGCGAGGACGTGTCCCGCAACATGTAGACAGTGAGGCCTACGGTATTAACGAAGCCCGCCAGGTAGTCGGTGTGTCATGCGACGCGGAGCAAAATGATTGTCGTGCCGTTATTTGGGATCACGGTGTCTATCCCACCGACCTCAACGATCTCAAAGGCGGCGCTTCTGCCTTTCTCGCAAGCGCGAAAGACATAAATAACAAGGGAGAAATTACAGGTAGAGCAGTCGACCCAAGTACGGGCGCGTTAATTGCGTATTTGGCGGTACCGGTTACTTTTTGTCCGTGGCAGGACGGCGTGTAAACAAGACATCAGTCGATGCGAATCGTCGCTCGAATTTAGGAACCGTATTTCCGTTTCAAGTGATCGATATAAGCGCTGTAGGCTTGGGCGAGCGGCGCGCTTTCGATGAACAGAATATTCTCGGCGTTGAATTGGGCGCTGCGCGAGAAGTTATATGAGCCGGTGATAACGCTATTGTCGATCACGAGAACTTTGTTGTGCATGAAATCGTGGCGCCCCGTGGGTGTGTAGGGTGTTGAGTTTTTTCCGACCAAGCCGGCGCGCGCAATGATGTCTTTAAGTGCGTCGATCTTCCAACGATTTTGCGGCACTTCCTGCCACTGCTGGTATACCTCCGCCATTTGCGTGCGATCGTAAATGCCATCCACAGCGACGCGGCCTCCACGCAACAAATTGCCGAGCTCGGAGATAAGAGTGCCTGAGTTTATTAATAAGCTGCAGATGCGAACACGACGCTGCGCCGAGCGAACGCACCTCGCGATTTCGGAATCGATTTCCAACCCGCAGCCTGGAGAAAACATGACGCGCGCCTCGGCTAATTGACCAGAAAAGATCAACGGCACGGGAACCGTTTGTATCTCGCCGGTGTAATCGAAGTTTTCTTTTTCCCAGATTTGTTTGAAATCCTGAGCGTAATAATTGGCCAAGGCGGGCGAATCGATCTCCAGAATATTGTTTTCCATCAAGGTAAAGGCGTCGTCCGTCATGTTGGTCGAGCCAGTCCAGATTGATTGTCGATCTCGCAGGATAAATTTGCTGTGCATCAGTTTCATACCGGCAATGCGACGCCAGGGATAGCCTAACGATTGGACGAATGCGCCGGTGCCTGCCGGAGCGGGATCCTGACCGGCGGCAACATTTGGTTGAGTTGGCTTGTCGCCGTCATAGCAAAAACGGATTTGCACGCCCGCCTCCGATCGCTCGCGCAAAGCCGACGCTAATTGGGCGCGGAGCGGATCACTGAACCGCATGTCGTAAACGGCAAGATCGAGAGTTTGCTTTGCGGCACGTATGAACGTGGTCAGCCGCGCCATGACGGCATCGGCGGTTTGTTCGCCTTGAGCGAGAAAGAAAACCGAAAGATTATCCACGCCGGGACCGGCCATCGCCCGATCGACGGCGTAGCGCAAGTTCAGTCCGGGTCTTGTGATCTATGTCGCGGACGCGGCCTTGGCCCGAAGCTTCTCACTCCAGTCCGCACGCAAAACTTTCATCTCCGCGCGTAACGTGACCATGCGCGCCGCGACTCCTTTATATTTTTTAGTGATCCCCTTAACCGTCCTCGTTACCGCGCCCTGATTGACCAGGCCCTGAAGCTTTTCATAAGAACGCAGCCGCAGCATTTCTTCGCCTCCACTGGCCGCATTTCGTTCCCGAAGATTAAGCAGGACGATGTCGAACAAAGGCTTGAATTCGAACGAGGCTTTGGAGGAAAGCACGGCCACCAATTCCTCGGTAATGTTGTCGGGCGCGCGACGCGTAAAAGAAATGCCAGGTTTAGACATTGGGTAGTATCGCACGGATTCAGGTAAATAGCGATCCCACAGACCGGCGGAACGGGCAGCTTTAGATTGAAGCAAAAGTCGTTGTCACTATGTTTGAGATTCACAAGAAATCGGGGAGAACAAATTGCCGTGAACATTCCGGAAGTCATTCGTGCGATTCAGACGGCGCTCGGCGTTGATGTCGACGGCTACGCTGGGCCCGCAACCTGGCAAGCAGTCTACGACCGCATCGTTCCTGATGCGCACCCGGCAATTACCACAAGTGATAAGGTCGACGATCGCAGCGAGAAGGTGATCGCGACGCTTTTGTCGGAGGTGCAGTCCTACGCGCGGGCGCTCGTCACGAAGGCCAGTGCCGATGGCATCACGATCAAGGTGATTAGTGGGCTGCGGACTTACGACGAACAAAACGACCTCTACGCGCAGGGACGAACGAAACCGGGCAAGATCGTGACCAATGCACGTGGCGGATACTCAAACCACAATTTTGGGATCGCGTTCGATGTGGGTGTATTCGAAGGCAGCCAATATATCGACGAATCTCCAAAGTATAAAGCTGTCGGGGCTATCGGGATGGACCTGGGACTGGAGTGGGGCGGCAACCGGAAGACGATTCAAGACGAACCGCATTTTCAGCTGCGACCAAACTGGGCTGGTGATTTAAGCGAGGGAGACATGCTCGCGGAACTCCGTTCGCGCAAGGAATCGGGCGAAGGCGCATACGCTTGAAATCGATTCAATAAGACAGCCGACAGCGCCACGGTGCAGGTGAACGATCCGTCTCGTTTCTGCCGGCCGCAGGCCACTGGCGCAACATCGAAATTACGATTCGCCCTCGGCTTTGGTGTTCCCCGCCTCCAACATACGGACCCGTTTGTCGATGTAAGGCAGGCGAATCGTTAGCGTGAGACCTTGGCCCTGGCTGCTTTCGATGGATAGCTCGCCGCCATGCTCACGCACGATGCGCCGCACGATCAACAGGCCAAGGCCGGTGCCGGATGGTTTCGTCGTGAAATAAGGCTCGAACACTCGGCTTAAATCCTCGGAAGACATGCCGCCGCCACTGTCGATGAAACTGATGAGAACGTGCTTGTCGTCCATGTCGGTGTGAATGCGCAGAATGCCGCGGCGCTTCATGGCCTCGAGGCTGTTCTTGATCACGTTGTAGAAGGCTTGCTTCATCTGGTCTCTATCGATCTGAAGCAAAGGCAGGTCCGAGCGCAGTTCCTGTTCGACTACGACGTCACGGTCTCGAATTTCCGGCCCAAAGAAACGCACCGCCTCCTCGACAATTACGTTTAGGTTTTCCGGATGCAGTTGCGGCCGGGAGGGCCGGATTGCGCGCAGGAATTGTGTAACGATTGAGTCAAGCCGCGCGATTTCGGATCGCGCAACATCAATCGAGTCTTGAAGCTCCGCCTTTGAATTGTCATCAAGCTCGCGCACTTTGCGCTCCATCAGTTGCAAATGGATGTGAAGTGAATTGAGCGGGTTCCCAATCTCGTGCGCTACCCCAGCCGCCAACAGCGTGAGCGCATTCATTCGCTCGGATTCGATCGTCTCCTGTGCTGAGCGTCGACTCTCGGTGATATCGCGCAAAATCATGGCATGGCCAACCTGCTCATCTGTAGCCGCGGTCGCCGATCGCGGGCCGGGGGCACCGTCCCCGGCTACAGAATCGCGCGATTCGATTATCAGTGGCACGATGTAAAAATTGATGAACCGATTCGCCGGATAGAAAATTTCCATATCCCGGCTGACGGGCCCGGCACTTTGCGTCAATGATTGCCAATCGAGGCCGCGCACGCGTTCGTCGAGCCGTTTGCCAATGGCGTCACTCGTCTCGAGACCAAACAATTCGCATGCCGCACCGTTGAGATATGTGATGCGCCCCTTCGCATCCGTTACAATGATTCCTTCCTGAATCGCATTGAAAACCGTTTCGAGAAAACCTTTTTCCTGCGCCAGGCGCAGAAAATAATTCTGCACCTCTTCGGGGCCGATGCGCCCGAGCCGCTCGATTAATTTCTCCAGAAAACCGGCCTTCATGACGCTTTGCGACTGTAGCGGCGGTCTATGACCGTCGCCAACTTCTCAATCAACTGACCTGTAGCGGAGGTCAGCGCCCTCGGCTACAACCTCAGTGTGTCTCGGCCGGAATTGGCTGGCCGGTTTCGGCTTCGGCGCGTTCTTTCAACGCGGCCTTGCGCGAAAGTTTTACGCGACCCTTGTCGTCAATACCGATGCATTTGACCCAGATCATGTCACCAACTTTCACGACATCTTCCGTTCGTTTGACCCGGAAATCTGCCAGCTCAGAGATGTGGACGAGACCGTCCCGGCCCGGGAAAACTTCGACGAACGCGCCGAATTCTTTCACCGAGACGACACGTCCCTGATAGGTCTGGCCGATCTCGATCTCGCGGGTCATGCCGCCGATGATTTCTTTCGCGCGCGCCATCGATTCGCCGCTCGTCGCATAGATATGCACCGAGCCGTCGTCTTCGATGTTAATTTCGGCGCCAGTCTCCGCGACGATGCCCTTAATCGTCTTGCCACCTGGGCCGATAAGTGCGCCGATTTTCTCCGGGTTGATCTTGATTGTCTCGATCCGGGGCGCGTACTTCGACAACTCCGGCCGTGGCTTGTCGATCCTGGCGCGCATGATCTCGAGAATTTTCGTGCGCGCTTCTTTTGCGCGAAGAATGGCTTCGGCCATGATCTTGTGGCTGATGCCGGGAAGTTTCAGGTCGAGCTGATAACCGGTGACGCCGGCGTCCGTGCCGCACAGCTTGAAATCCATGTCGCCGAAATGATCTTCGGAACCGATGATGTCGGTGAGCAATTCATACCGTTTCAGTTGTCGATCTTCGCCATGTTCAGTGACAAGGCCGACAGAGATTCCTGCGACCGGTGTTTTGACGGGCACACCGGCGTCCATCAGCGCGAGCATCCCGCCGCAAACGCTCGCCATCGATGTCGATCCGTTCGATTCCATAATTTCGCTGGAGATACGAATGGCGTAACGAAAATCGTTTGCGCTCGGCACGACTGGTTCGAGCGAGCGCTCTGCCAGGGCTCCGTGGCCAATCTCGCGCCGACTCGCCCCGCCGGTCCGCCCTGTTTCGCCGACGCTGAATGGCGGAAAATTGTAATGCAAAATGAACCGCTTCGATTGTTCGCCGCCGCCGTAAGCATCGATCATCTGCGCTTCTTCGATCGGCGCGAGTGTGGCGAGGGCGAGCGCCTGGGTCTCGCCGCGCTGGAAAATTGCCGAACCATGCGCGCGCGGGAGAACGCCGATCTCGCACGAGATCGGGCGCAGCTCTTGATAGCTCCGACCGTCGACACGTTTCTGCTTGTCCAGAACGCTGATGCGGAACGCTTTCTTCTGCACGTAATCGAACGCTTGCGAGATCGAGAACTTGTCGGCCTCGGGATGTTTTTCCAAGATCGACATCTTCACTTCTTCGCGGAGCGCATCGATTGCTTTTGCCCGCGCAACTTTGCCCTCGGTGTAGAGCGCGCCTTCAATCCGATCGCCGCCGACTCGATAAGCAATCTCGAGCAAATCCTGATTCACCTGGAGCAACGGCATCTCGCGCTTCGGCTTGCCAACTTGTGCGGCGAGCTCTTTCTGAATCCGGACCATTTCGCGCGCATGCTCATGGGCAAAGTCGAGCGCCTTCACGAAATCAGCTTCGGGAACTTCCCTGGCCGCGCCTTCGATCATGATAATGTCGTTTTCAGTTCCGACATAAACCAGATCGAGGTCGCTTTGTTCGCGCTCCGTATGCGTCGGGTTCGCGACGAACTGCCCGTTGACGCGACCGACGCGCACAGCACCGATTGGTCCGGCAAACGGAATGTCGGAAACGCAAAGTGCTGCCGACGCGCCGTTGAGCGCGAGAATATCGGGATCGTTTTCGCCGTCCGCGCTCAGGAGAAGGCTGATGACTTGGGTATCGTAGAAATAACCTTGTGGAAAGAGCGGCCGGAGCGGCCGATCGATCATGCGCGAGGTGAGCGTTTCCTTTTCGGTCGGTCGGCCTTCGCGCTTGAAATAGCCGCCCGGGAATTTCCCCACCGCGGCGGCTTTTTCGCGGTAATCGACCATGAGCGGGAAATAATCCTGGCCTTCCTTGATAGCTGTGGCCGAGACCGCACTGGCCATTACCATGGTGTCGCCGCAAGAGACAACGACCGCGCCGTCTGCGAGTCTGGCGATTTTGCCGGTTTCGATAGAGATTTGAGTGGCCCCAATTTGGGCCGTGACCTTTTGTTGCATTTTACTTTCCTGGATGCGCGAATTCCAGGCCGGTCACCCTGACTGTAGGTTTTAACTTCGAACTAACAATCGCAAGCGAGACGCTTACGCTGGCATGTTCGGAACTAAAACCTAAAATCCAAGGTGATTCGTTCGGCCTGGGTCGCTGATTTTGTTGTGTTCTAATTTAGCTTCGGCTTTGAGCGAGCAAACAGTTGGATGCGAGCTTGCAAACAATCCGCCGGTTACTTACGCAGGTTCAACTTGTCGATCAGCTTTTTGTAGCGATCGGCTTGCGACCTGTTCAAATAATCGAGCAAACTCCGGCGTTGCGCGACCATCTTAAGAAGGCCGCGACGCGAGGAATGATCTTTGGCGTTGCTCTTCAGGTGTTCGGTCAGATGCTCGATCCGGCGGGTGAGAAGTGCGACCTGCACATCTGCGCTGCCGGTATCTTCGTCATGCAACTGGAACTCCTTGAGGCTCAACGTTTCCGTGCTCTCTGCCATAAGCGAAGGGCTATTGTAAGCGAAGAGTCGCATTTCGCAAGTCTGCTACCGGCGTGACAGGATTCACCTTGGCAGGTCTGCTACGGGCGTAATCAAGACCGGCTTTTAGGCCAATGACGATCGCTCAAAGTGAACGCGAGCCGTTTTAATTTTAGCGTCTTCTTCATCTTCCAGCGCACTGGATTGACAATCGCGAGGAAAGTCAGTCGCGAACGCGGACGTAAACATTTAACTTGGAGAAGACTTTTGTCTCCTCTCCCACTGGGAGAGGACTGAGGTGAGGGTAAATTGTGAGCGTAAAACAAGCACGGCGTTTGCGAAAGGCGGGAACCACGGCTGAGAAACGACTCTGGGCGCATCTAAGAAATCGTAGATTGGCAGGGTTGAAATTCCGGCGTCAGCACCCGCTCGGAACGCGTGTGGTAGACTTTTTCTGCGCGGAAGCAAAGCTTGCGGTCGAACTTGATGGCTCTGGACACCGCCGCCACTTCGGTCAAACGACTGATCTCGATCGCGAGATGGAATTACATGAGAGAGGGATTCGGGTCCTTAGATTTATCAATCGCGAAGTTCTCTCAAATCTCGATGGAGTTTTGAACGCCATTGTTTATGCGGCCGATCCCGAGAAATCTTTGTGGACGACAGTTAAAACGCCCTCACCTTAGTCCTTTCCCTAAGGGAGAGGCGGGCACGCCTTGTCGGGGGCCCTTCCCTTTCACAGACATTGCTGCGGATGGAAGGCCCTGAAGTTTTCAACGTGTTCCCCGTCGCGGCAAGGTTATCGACTCCTACAGAAGGCGATCTTCGCGTCTTCCGTTGTACCAAAAATCGAGTTTATCTCGCGAGCGGGCGGCGCGCGGGCCACGGATGATAATCGACAAAGCGCGGCCGAGCACATACCGGGCTGAATACATGCGCAATTTCCGCCCTGAAGTCAGGATCGGTTCGCGTAGCACTTTGAAGCGCCCCAGCTTTCGCAGTGCAAGACTGAAGTAGACTTCTTCGGCGATAAAATATTGCTCATCGAACCCGACGATAATATCGAAATTGCGGCGAGTTGTGAAAAGAAATGCGCCCGCGCCGAGCTTGAGCGCGAAATAAACAGTGCAAAACGCGCGCACGAATATGCGTCCCCACATCGGAATGGCGCCATCCGTTATCACGCGCGCGCTGCCCCCGGCGTAACCGGCCTTGAGAGCAGCGATTGCCTCGTAGATATGTTTTGGATTAATGCGCGTATCGGCATCGACGAAAAACAGGTAGTCACCCTGCGCGGCGCGCGCTCCGGCGTTACGTGACGCCGCAATTTGGCGTCGGTTGATCGAGATGACCCGGGCGCCTCCCTGGGCCGCCAGTTCGGCAGTCATATCCGTGGAGGCATCATCGACCACAATGATTTCATACGGAAGGGTCACGCCGGAGGCCGCAACACGAATCGCTGCGATGGTCGATGAAAGTTCCAATTCTTCATTGTAGGCGGGAATGATGAACGAGATCATTTCTTGTTGGGCTTGGGATCTACTGGCGTTGGCAATCGCGCGTTGACGCTCGAAATTGCAGATTACAAAATCAAATTCAAATCGCCGAATTCGTGCCAGAGATATTTTCTCGCGATCGCTTCTTCGTACGCGGCGCGAATCGTTTCTGGCGACAGAAATGCGCTCAGCAAATCAAGATGGCTCGCCTCTGCCTCGTGCAGCCCGGTGAGCAACCCATCGACCGCTATCAAACGGTGTTGGCTATCGATCTTTAGTCGCGTGTAGCCTTGCTTTTCACTTACACGGCCCTCCGAATCGGCCACTGATTCCAGCGCGCGCACGACCGTTGTGCCGACGGCGATGACGCGTCCGCAGTTTTTGCGCGCATGAGTAATTTTTTCCGCGGTGGTTGCGCTCACGAAATATTCTTCCTCCGACGCAGGATGAATGCGATCCAGGTCGTCATCCATGTAAGAGGAAAGCCCGGTGTGCAGGACGATGTAACCGGTGTCGATACCGCGGCGCTTGAGATCGAGCAGCAACTTCCAGCTAAACGCACGACCGGCTGACGGCATCTCGGCTGAGCCCGGCTCAGTTGCGTAAACCGTTTGATAATAATCAAGGTCCCACGGCGCCGATACATACTCATAACGAATCGGCTTTCCGAGCCGATAGATAAGATCGACAAGTTCGGTACCGGAAATCGAGAAGCGCAATTTCCAGAGGCGCGGGATGCGATCGTCGCGCTCCAGGCCTTGTTCGCAAAGCAGAAGCGCGAGCCAGGAGTCGTCCGGCAACCGCTCGGCCAGACGCACCTCCATGCACGGGCCATGCGTCGCGCCGCACTCGCAGCCCCGCAGTGACGCCGGCAAAGTGCGACTCGAATTGAAAACAAGCAGATCGCCCGCGCGAAGGTATCTGGCGATTTTGTCAAAGCGCGTGTGCTCGATGCGGCCGGTCGTCCGATCGATTACCAGCAAGCGAACTTGATCGCGACGAATGCCACGCCGTTCCGGCGGCTCCTTTGCGCTCAACTCCGGCGGCAGCGTGAATGCGAATGGCGCAGGCATCAGAAGAATTCTCGCACCAAGTCCGCAACGGGCACAAAGAAATCCGAAGGATTAATTTTCTATTACTTCGTGTCCTTTGTGGTCGTTGCGCGAGATCTCCGCTTTCCAATCTTCCTGCGCTTGGAAGCGTTTGCCGGTTACGCCCTTCGATTCATCGGAAGCTAGAAAGACGAAAACGTCGGTGACGTCCGCTGGGCTCGCCCACTCGTCTGGATCTTCCTCAGGTTCGGCCGCGCGATGCATGGCGGTGTTCATGTTCCCGGGATCAACCCAGTTGACGCGCACGCCGCTGTCTTCCAACTCCGATGCCCATGTTTGCGACATCCCTTCAAGTCCGAATTTGGAAATGCCGTAGGCTCCCCAGCCGGGATAACCAACCTGGCCCGCGTCGCTGGTTACGTTGATAATTGAGCCACCGCATTCAATCATCGCTGGCAGGGCGTTTTTAATCAGCAAAAACGGCCCGATCAAATTCGTATCGATCACTTCACGAAAATCTTCCACCGGATAATCGAGCAGGTTCGGCATGGGCGACGGCCCGATGGTGGAAGCGTTGTTTACGAGGACGTCGAGACGGCCTTTGAATTGCGCGAGCGTTGTCGCGATGATCCGCTCGATGTCACGCGGTTTGCTCACGTCCGCTTCGATGGCGACGATGCTCGCCGCGCCGTAGCCCGGCGAAGGCGAGTCGATCTTGGCCGCGATCTGACGGATTTCGTCCCGCACTTTGTTCAGTTGATCGGCATGCCGTGCCACGATCGACAAGCCGGACGCGCCTTCGCACGCAAAACGCAACGCCATCGCGCGACCGAGTCCCTGCG
>QHOJ01000071.1 GCA_003218735.1 Verrucomicrobiota bacterium | reverse complement strand
GCGCGAAGAATGCGACAAGCATGGCACGGTGCTGATTTTCGATGAAGTGATGACCGGTTTCCGTGTTGCGCGCGGTGGAGCGCAGGAAATTTATGGAATCAAACCGGATCTCACTGCCCTCGGGAAAATAATTGGCGGCGGATTACCGGTCGGCGCATTTGGTGGACGCGCCGAGATCATGGACCAACTGTCACCCGATGGCCCAGTTTATCAGGCGGGAACATTGTCCGGAAATCCTCTGGCGATGGCGGCGGGTCTCGCGCAGTTGCGCGAGCTCGGACGAATCGACGGCTGGAAGTTGCTCGAAGAAATTGGCATGCGATTTGAAACAGTCGTGAGAAATGCCGTCACGCAAGCAAAGATCGACGTCACCTTTCACCGAATCGGGTCGATGTTTTGTTTGTTTTTTGCGCCAGGACCGATTGTCGATCTTGCCAGCGCCCAGCGGAGCAATTTGAAAATGTTCGCGAAATTTTTCCGCGCGTGCTTAAAACGCGGCGTTTATTTTGCGCCATCACAATTTGAGACCGGATTCATTTCCACGGTGCATACATCGGAAGATATCGAGCGGACGGGCGCCGTCGTCGGCGAAGTACTTTCCGGTGTAGCCAGGTAGGGCGCGACTGGCATCCGAACCAAAAACTTTGCGTCGGCGCGGTGCTTAGACTAGGAAGAGGCCGCTGTGAGCGCAAACTCGCGAATTCGCCCGGTCGCGAAATTTCTTTTCGAAGGGGACCAGAAGTTTTTTGTTAAAGGCGTCACTTACGGACCCTTTAAGCCGGACGCGCACGGGAATTATCTGGGAAAACCTGAGCAGATCGATATCGATCTTGCACTGATGCGCGAGGCTGGCCTGAACCTCGTGCGGATTTATCATGCTCCGCCGCGCTGGTTTCTTGATCGCTGCGCCAGCGCGGGGATGCGAGTGCTTGTTACGCTGCCATGGGCGAAACACGTCGAATTCCTACGTAACAGGAAAACACGCCAGGAGATTGCCGAAGCGCTTCGTATCGCAGTGAGTGAGAATGCCGGCCATTCGGCGATATTCGGGTATCTGGTCGGGAACGAAATCTCCAGCACGATGGTGCGGTGGCTCGGTGTGCGCCGTGTCACGGAATTTATCGAGAGATTAATTCAGATCGGGCGCGCAATTGATCCAAATGTTCTTTTTTCATACGCCACTTATCCACCGACCGAATATCTCCTGCCGCAGAATGTCGATTTTTGCTGTTTTAATGTTTATCTGCATGATCAGCGCGATTTCGAACGTTACCTCCTGCGCCTTCAAAATCTGACCGAGGAACGTCCGCTCATCCTTGGCGAATTCGGCATGGACACGATTCGCCATTCGCAGGAGGAGCAGGCGGAAATGCTCGGCTGGCATGTGGATAGCGTGGTGAAATGCGGTCTTGCCGGAACCATCTTTTTTACCTGGACGGACGAATGGTTCACCGGCGGCCGGGATATTAGCGATTGGGCGTTTGGGATCGTCACGCGCGAGCGCGAGCCGAAGAAATCGTTTTACATGCTGAAGGAGAAACTTGGTCGCGAACATTCTGCATTGCCGCACCGGCGGTTGCCGCACGCGCCATTTGTTTCCGTAATTGTTTGTTCTTATAACGGCGGCCGAACGCTCGCCGCCTGCCTGGATTCTTTAGGCAAGCTGATCTATCCCGATTATGAAATCGTTCTGGTCGATGACGGTTCGACCGACGATACGCGCGATATCGCTGAGCAATTCCCGCACGTTCGCTATATCTACCAGGAAAACCACGGTCTGAGTCACGCGCGGAATACGGGCGCGGCGGCGGCGAAGGGCGAGGTTTTCGCCTACACAGATTCCGACTGCATGGCGGATGTTGACTGGCTTTACTATTTAATTGGCACCCTCGTGAGCGGCGATTACGCGGGAGTGGGCGGTCCGAACGTGACTCCACCCGCGCAGAATTGGATCCAAGCCTGCGTGGCAGCAGCGCCAGGCGGACCCAGCCATGTTTTGCTCACAGATACAATCGCCGAGCACATTCCTGGTTGTAATATGGCATTTTATCGGTGGGCATTTGAAAACATCGGCGGTTTCGATCCCGAATACCACAAAGCCGGTGACGATGTCGATTTCTGCTGGCGGCTCCAGCAGGCCGGCTGCGTGATTGCTTTCAGCCCAACCGCGCTCGTGTGGCATCATCGCCGGTTTACGCTGCGGGCGTTTTTAAAACAACAGGACGGCTACGGCGAAGCGGAATCGCTGCTCCGCTTTAAACATTTGATCTTTTTCGGTCCCACCGGCGCCGCGAAATGGCGCGGCCAGATTTATGGAACGCCGCGTTTTAGTTGGTTCATTAACCGGCCCGTTATTTATCACGGAATATTTGGCGAGGGATTTTTTCAGTCGATTTATCCTACGCCACAGTCGGAAGTCGCCACTTATCTGAGCAGTATTGAATGGTTCGCGCTGACGATTTTTCTTTTTGGTCTCGGATTTTTTTTGCCCCCCTTGCGCATCGTGCCGTACCTCATGTTTGGCGGTACACTCTGCGTGGCGCTCTCCTACATGGTACGCACGTCGATCGAGCCAAAATTCGACACGGTGCACGCGCGACTGCTCGTCATGCTCCTGGCTTTCGCTCAACCACTCGTAAGAGGGTGGTCGCGGTATTTCACCTGGCTGCATTTTAAACGGACACCGCGGAGCGTAATTCGCGCGCACGAATATTTGCCTACGGGTAGAAGTGCTATCGGCCGTCTGGGACGCCGAATCTTTTGGAGCGAAGGGGGCCGCGACCGGCATTATTTGTTGGGCGCGATCTTCCAGTTACTCGAGGAAGAAGGCTGGCGCTATTCCACCGATACAGGCTGGAACGAGTGGGACATTCAGATTTACGGGAATTTTTGGTGGAGCATCGCGCTGCAAACCGTCACCGAATACCATGGAGGCGGAAAATGCCTGACGCGCGTTCGATTGCGTGACCGTTTGGTTACTACAACAGTAATCTTCAATCTCATTGTGTTAGCTCTTTTGGTATATCGGCAGCTCAACATTTCTCATGTCGATCTTTGGTTTATCATCCCGTACTTGCTCTTTGTAATTTTTCTCGCAACACGAGCGCGTGCCTTGAAGTCGCGCGTAGCCGAGCTTGTCGATCTTGCAGCGCAGCGCGCAGGCCTTGAGCGGATCATGCGCCCGAACAAGAAGAGTAAGCTTAAACCGGCGCCGACGGTTGAAGTCTCGATGGATGTAATTGATTCTGCCCCGTCGGCTCCGCCGTGACAGGGCCGGCCACCCAGACTTAAGGTCTGTGTTTAACTTAATCGCTCCATTAGAAAACCAGGTTGGTTTTGCCGTTTCCGAGCTCGGTTCGGCCAATCTGCCTTGCCTTTAAGATCGACATCGTCCTTGGCACATCGCCTTCCGACACGATCGCAACCATGCCGATGCCCATGTTAAAAACCTGATACATCTCCACAGGATCAACATCTCCATTTCGTTGCAAAATTTGGAATATTGGCGGCACTCGCCAGCTCTTCGTGTCGATGACGGCGTCGCAGCTTTTTGGGAGAATGCGAGGAAGATTGTCGATCAAACCGCCACCGGTAATGTGTGCCAAACCCTTGATGATTCCGCTGGGAACTTTCGCCAGCAGCTGCTGATAATTTTTGTGCACGCGCAAAAGTTCTTCGCCGACCGTGACATTCGATTCGGGCAGATGTGAGCTAACCTTCAGCCCCATCTTCTCGAGCAAAATTTTACGTGCGAGCGAGTAACCGTTCGTGTGCAAGCCGTTTGAGGCAAGACCCAAAATAACGTCGCCCGGTTTGATATTGCCGCCGTCGATGATTCTGGCGCGATCGATCATACCGACAATGCAGCCGGCCAGATCGTATTCGCCTTTGCGATACATTCCGGGCATTTGCGCTGTCTCACCACCAAGCAACGCGCAACCCGCCAAGCGACACGCACGCGAAAGTCCACGTAACAGTTGGCGAAAAACTTTCGGTTCAAGCCTGTCGCACCCGATGTAATCGAGAAAGAAAAGCGGTTGGGCACCGAGCACGGCGACATCGTTCACGCAGTGGTTCAACAGATCGGCGCCAATGGTGTCGTGCTTGTTCATCGCGAATGCGATTTTCAATTTCGTCCCGACGCCATCGATGCTTGCGACCAGAATCGGTTCGCGCACTCCGGAAAAGTTCGGCGCGAACAAGCCGCCAAAGCCGCCGATTTTTCCGAGGACTTGAAGCCCGTGCGTTTGTCTAACAAGCGTTTGAATTCGTCGCTTAAGCTTATTGCCGAGATCGACATCCACGCCCGCTCGCGCATATGCCTTCCTATTTTCTGTCATGTCGAACGGAGTCGAGGCATCTCTCATTGTTAACAGCAAGAGATTTTCTCGAGTACGCTTCGCTTCGCTCCGACATGACAGACTATTTCAGATCCGCAAACAGCGTCGGATGTGTTTCCTGATCGGCGAGTGCTTTCGCTCGCTGTTCGCGTTTTTCCATGATGAATTTGTCGAGCGCAGGATCGACGGGTAGGGGATAATCGCCGGTGAAACAGGCGAGGCAAAAGCTCTTCAATGGCTTTCCAGTCGCTCGCACCATGCCTTCGACATCGAGATAGCCGAGGCTGTCGACGCCGAGATAATTGCAGATTTCTTCCATCGACATCTGATTGGCAATCAACTTTTCCGGATCAGGAAAATCGATGCCGTAATGACAAGGGAATCGATGTGGCGGACAGCTCACTCGCATGTGCACTTCCTTCGCGCCCGCCTCCCGCAGGTTCACAACGCGAGCGCGCGACGTCGTGCCCCGCACAATTGAATCGTCCACAACCACGACGCGTTTTCCGGCGACCATTTCCTTGATTAAATTCAGTTTTACCCGGACATCGAAATCGCGAATGAGCTGACTCGGCTGCAAAAATGTGCGTCCAATATAGTGATTGCGGACGAAAGCGTGGGCGTAGGGAATCTTTAGTTCTTCTGCGAAACCAAGCGCAGCATAATTACCAGAATCGGGGACCGGCACGACGATATCTGCATCGACCGGAAACTTACGAGCGAGCTCGCGCCCCATTTCCATTCGCACCTTTCCGACATTTACGCCGCTGATCATGCTGTCCGGACGTGCGAAATAAACATATTCAAACATGCAGAACGCGGGCCGTTCGTCCGGGAAAGGTCGTTCCGAGCGCAATCCGTTTTCATCGATGATCAACACTTCGCCTGGTTCAATTTCACGAATGAATTCCGCGTGAATAAGATCAAAGGCACACGTTTCTGAAGCCAGAATATAAGCGCCATCGAGTTTACCGAGCGAAAGCGGCCGCCAGCCAAAAGGGTCGCGCACAGCGATAAGCTCGCGCTCGCTCATGATTACGAGCGAAAATGCGCCCTCAATCCTGCGCAGCGCGGCCAGCACGTTGCCGCCATTCTCGGATGGTTGCGCAAGCAGGTGCAGAATGATTTCGCTATCGGCGGTTGTTTGGAAGATTGATCCTTTCCGCTCCAATTCGTCGCGCAAAAGATCGGCATTAATCAAATTTCCATTATGCGCAATGGCCATTTGCCCACGCACACAATCGACAACAAAAGGCTGCGCATTTTTAATCGTACTCGTGCCTGTCGTTGAATAGCGGGTGTGGCCGATCGCACGTGTACCCTTGAGTTTCGCCAGCTCGTACTGGCCAAAGACCTGCGACACCAGGCCCATATCTTTGTGCATAAGAAAACTGGTGCCCGGTCCGTTACTGGTGACGATCCCTGCGCTTTCCTGGCCGCGATGCTGTAACGCGAATAGGCCGTAGTAGGTCAACACCGCAGCATTTGGATGCCCAAATACGCCGAAGAGCCCGCACTCATGCTGCGGGAACGCAGCGGAGTCCGGTGCCTGGTCAATATCGATTTGGTCTGGGGGGGAGATCACACTGGATAATTCACCAAATAGTACAGGCGATCAATCTCGCGTTCCAGACCGGTCTTCACAAGTTCGGAATTTTTTCTGCTTCATTCTCGACAGCGCGGCGGATGGCGTTAAACCAACCATAGTGGAGACTGGCAATCGGCCAGCGGAAGCTTTCTTCGTTTACGCGG
>QHOJ01000070.1 GCA_003218735.1 Verrucomicrobiota bacterium | reverse complement strand
ATGCTTGTGATGCCAGGCAACAGAGTAGATTGGCGGTTCGCCACTTGCCGGTGTCCCGGACGACACGGAGGTCATCCCTCCAGATGTTACATTTTCCGCGGCAGGCGCTGAGGTCGAACCCGGCGATGCATTAGGAGCCGGAGGTGCTGGTGCTTTCGGCGCTGCTGGTGAAGCAGCAGGCGGTGATGTCGATGGCGCGGGTGAGCCCGCCGCTGCAGGCGATGGATTTTTAGCAGGAGGAGAACCGGCATTTCCTGGGGATGGATTTGGATTTCCACCAGACGGAGCAGCGGTGCCCGCAGGCACGACGGCTGGTTGGTGAGCAGGTGAACCCGCCGGAGCCGGCGATGCCGCAGGTGCGGGCGACGCACTTCCAACTACACCGGGCGCGGCTGCCTGTTGCCCGGGCGAGCTGGCAGGAGCTGCGCCTCCGACGGATGGCGCATTTTCCGCTTCTGCCGGCGCGCGCGCGCCGACATTCGCAAGATCGGGACCCATCCGCATTTTTCCGAGAAATACTTGTCGCTCGAAAATATAATCACGCGGCGCGCTCCGGCGATCTCCCCATTTTCGTTCGATGTCGTCAGCAGCGTAATCGGCGCGGACTTGCTGGCTGTGACAATAAATGCAGCCGTTCGCAGCGTAAACGCGCCGACCCCGCTCGGCCATTCCCGATTGCGGCTGCGGATAAATGTCAGTGCCGTCCTCTTCCATTTGCGGATTGAGATGCCCGATCTGCCAATTCGGGATCACGGTCAATCCGACCCATGAGAAGGCGAACGTGCCGAAAATTCCGAGGAAGAGTGGGACGAGTCCTTTCATACGTGAGCTTCGGAACCCTCCGCTTCAACTGGATTTAAAAATGTGGGGACAGTCGATGTTCGACCCAAACCCAAAAGCATTAACAGAAAATGATAGGCAAAAATCAGATGCGCTACGGTGAGCAACAGACCGGAAAGACTCCGCCCGCGCAGATAAGGAAGCACCGTTTCCGTGCTTTCACTGAAAGTGAGCGTGGGATTCTCCATGTTTGCGCCTTGGAGAAAACCGCCAGCCAGCAGCATCAGTATCATCAGTCCAATGCCATAGGCCGACGCCCAGAAATGCAGTTTGATCAGCGAGGCATAACGCCATTCACGTCCAACCAGTCGCGGCACGATGTAGTACATCGAGCCGAAAATGACCATGGTGAAAAATGCGTAAAGACCGAGATGCGAATAAGCAATGCTGACTTGGCTGAACTGCGCGTAGCGCGCGACCGAGCGGAGCGAAATCAAAACGCCGACAACACTAAAGAGAGTGTATGACATTGCGCCGAAAACCGTGAACCGCAGCGTTGGGCTATAGCGCAGCAGAGGAAAATAGCCCTGCATCGTCATGTGATGATTGAGGCCGACCGTGGCAACAGGAATCAGGGTGAGAATCGTCGCCGCAATGCTGGCCGTGATCATCCAAGCCGGAAACGGTCCATCGACGAGGCGCTGCATTCCCGTCCAACTCGAGAAGAGCGCGTACGTCCAAAAACCAATCGTTGCCAGATGGTAACTGTAAACGGGGCGTCCGATTACTTTTGGAATCATGTAATAGGCCGTGCCGAGTCCGATCGCGCCGAACCAAAGAAAAAGCAGATTATTCGCGTACCACCAGCCTACCGCTGCTTGCAAAACGCCCTGGACTGGCACGACGAAGAGCATCAACTGCCCAGCGGCGTAGAGCCATGGGAACCAGAGAAACGCGCCGAGCAAATACCATTGCGTAATGTAAATCTGTTCGCCGCGCCGGTAGCGAAACATCAGCACCGCCCAGGAAACAACCAGCGTGTAAGCGACGAAAAGAACGATCGCGGCATAGCGCGGAAACTCGAGCCATTGGTAACCAGTGCTGTCACCCCAAAGAATTCCGCCCACTCCGAGCAACACGCCCAAATTCCAGAATCCAGCGCCGGCCACGAGCAAAAGCGGGTGTCGCAGGACTGTCCGACACAGCCGCGCCATCAGCCAAATCGCGGTCCCCATTCCGGCCATCGACGCCCAGCCATAAACCATCACATTCATGTGCGCGGGCCGCACGCGGCCCCATGTCAGGAAACTGATCCCCGAAAACGTGTCAGGCGAATGGAGTTTAAACGAAACAAAGCCCGCCAGAAACGTGCCGATAACCAGCCAGACCATCGCCGACGTATAAAACATCAACACCGGCACGCGCGTTGAAGCATCGATTAATGCGCGTTCGATCTGCTGGACATCAGTCGCAGGAACATCCGTTGGAACTGACGGTCCTTTTAGCGGAATCTCAGTGGCATCCATGTTGTGATTGAAAGATCGACATCTTCATTGGCGGCAAAATCAAAATGCTCATGGCATTTTTCCAGGCACGGGCGATGGAGATCCAGCTGGCGAAGCGGCGGGAGTCGCTGGCGGTGAGCCGCCGGGATTTGGTTGCGCCGCCGCGGGCGGCGGAGGCGAGCCAGCGGGCGAAGCCGACGCGCCGGGTTGCGTTCCAGGCGGCGCAGGCGACGGCTTGATTGCCGCGGCCGGTTGACCGCGAATCTCCGGGCTCGGACCAGCAACTGAAGTAGGTTTTGGTGTGCCGCTCGGCTGCGACGACGCGGACGGAGCTGCCGGCGGCGCAGCAGCGCTGGTCGAAGCAGCTGTGGTTTGAGGTTCGGGCATGGCGATTGGACCAGCTGGTGCCGGTTTTCTTTGTGCCAGTTCGACTATTGTCAATTCCATCGCGCGCTCAATCGGGACACGGGCGACGCCCTTGTTCTTGTCGATCCAGCCGTACGTGGTTAGAGCCTTGGTGGCCTCATCGCGTGTCGTTTTCAAAACATCCGCGCGTTTTTTTGCGCGAGTCTCTTCGTAATCGCTTCCACGCGGCGCGGGCCCGATGACAGCGAGCACGATTACTCCGAAAAGCGCGAAAAGGAGCACGATCCCGAGCCATGTGGATAAGGGCGCGCGCGAACGGGCACTTAGAGAATCAATCAAGCGCGGGTCGCGGATCGGGAAGAGCGAAGTCCTTGGCACGATTTGCAGATAAACGAAACCGAGAGTTGCGCCGATCCCGACAAGCGAAACCAAATCCCAGATGCTCACATGCACGCCGGTGCCATGTAACGCAGGCAAGATGACGAGATACATATCGAGCATTTGCATGCAGAGGATCCATCCCGCGACGTAACAGAGTCGATGCGGCTGTTTTTTGATCGAGCGCAAAAGCAAAATCGCAAACGGCCCGAAGAAACGGCCAATCACCAGAAGCATGCTCAAGGCCCACCAGGATTCGGTGTTCCGCGTGATAAAATATTCGGTCTCTTCTGGCATGTTTGCATACCAGATGAGCATGTATTGGCCAAAGCCGATGTAGGCCCAAAAAACACAGAAGGCGAACATCCATTTCCCCATGATGTGATAATGCTCGAGCGTGACCACGTTGTTCAGATAGCCGGCTTGACGCAGGGCGGTGATCACAAGCACGAGCAGAGACATGGAGCTGCCGGCCGCGCCCGCAAAGATGTAAACGCCAAACATCGTTGAAAACCAGCGATAGTTCAGGCTCATCAACCAGTCGAAGGCTCCAAAAGTCAGACACAGCGCAAACAGCGGCAGACTGGCAAACGCAATTTTGCGCATCCAGATGGTAAAGCGCGGATTGCCATTTTTGTCCTGTTCCACGGAGAACCGGCGCAGAAAAAACGATGCGAGAATGAAAAAGCCGAAGAAGAAAACCGCGCGCCCGAGAAAGAAATTCCAGTTGAGATAAGCGCGTTTGGAATCGAGCGAAGCCTCGTGCCCGGGCGGAATGTCCATCCACGAATAAAGATGGTGGCGGAGAAGAAGAATTGGCACAAAGAGCAGCGCCAAAACAACCAGCAACGCCGCGAGGTTTTCCAGCTGACGGCGCACCACCACCGACCATTCCGCATCTGTAGCATGGTGAACGATTGTCCAGAAAAAGCAGCCCGCGCAGAGGGTGAAGAAAAATGCAAAAGCAAAGAGCCACGAATAACTGAACTGATGTGGATTGACAAACGCACCGACGGCGCAGAGCACCAATGCCACCAGGGCAATGGTGCCCAGGAGGAGCGAAAGTCCCGCAAAACGGTTTCTCTCGAAATATTCGCCTTCCGGCGTCGGCACGGTTTGTGAACGTTCGCTCATTGTTTCTCCAAGTCCCCGCGACGGCCCTCCGGCACGTCGGCAATTGCCGCGTTCTGGCTGCGTTGCAGCGCACGCAGATATGCGATGATCGCCCAACGATCAGCGACAATGATGTTGGGCCCGTAAGCCATCATGGTGTTTTTACCGTTGGTAATCGTGTTGAAAATTTCGCCATCCGCCATTTTGCGGATGCGATCGTCCTGCAGCGTAACTACGGTCGCGAGCCCGTATTGTTTGGTGATTCCGTTGCCTGCAGCCGTCGCGCCGTGACACATCGCGCACGTGATGTTGAAACGCTGCTGACCTCGCAGCATCAACTCGGGCGTCACTTCAATCGGAACACCAGTGCCCCATCGGTCCCCCATTTTCCCCGTATCATAATAATCGGTTCCGACACTAAAACCCAGACGTGGATGGGTTTGAAGTGTCTCGACCGCGGCGTTTGACGCTGCTGTGTGCTCGGGCTTGGGCATCTCGTATCCGATCGGAACCGTGCCGGCCACCGGCGGACGCGAGCCTCGGCCATCAGCAAAAAAATTTAGTGGTGCTTGCGCGCGCACTTTCATCTGCCGCACCATGTCCGGAAAAATCTCGAGGGGTGAACCGGTGCTCGTTTGTCCGCGAAATCCGAACACCGCAATGATCGCGATCGTGAGCAAAAGAGAGAGCAGGAGAAATCCGCGCAACATATTAATCTTCGTGGACAATCGTGATGTGTTGCCCGCCGCTTTGCTGAAGCAGGTCGCGCACACCGGTTTCGGTAAAGCGGGGGTCGCGCGCCTCAATCATCAGGAAAAATCCGTCGTTAGTCGCGCGAGTGAACCGTTCCCAATTGAACATGGGATGATACCAGCGTGGCAATCCGTTCATAATCAGCATCGCAAAGAACGCCGCAAATGCGCCAAAGAGAACCGTGAGCTCAAACATGATGGGAAAAAATGCCGGCACTGTCATAAAGTTCGTCGGCTTGCCGTGGACATCGAGCGGATACAGAAACGACGAGGGGCCAAATTCGACCAGGGCCGCGGTAAGCAAACCGGAGACTCCGCCGAACAAAACCCATCCGCTCAACCAAGATTTTCCCAGTCCCATCGCTGCGTCCATTCCATGGATCGGGAATGGAGAATAGACATCCCAACGTCTGAAACCCGCGTCCCGGACACGCTTGGCCGCTTCGTAAAGCGCGCCCGCACTCGGATATTCCGCCGCCATTGCATAAACTTTGTGGCCGGATGGCGTCCTCATCTTTGCTCCTTCCTGTGAGCGGCCACCGGATGCTGCCCGTTGGGCGAGGCGTAATGTACGTCCGCTTCCGGCACGGCAGTCTTCACTTCCGACATCGCGATCATCGGCAGAAAACGGATGAAGAGCAGAAAGAGCGAAGTGAAGATCCCGAGCGTGCCGATGTATGTCCAGATGTCCACCCAAGTCGGGTAAAACATTCCCCACGCGGAGGGAAGGAAGTCGCGGTGCAATCCGCCGACGATAATGATGAATCGCTCGAACCACATGCCGGCGTTCACGCACATGCAGACGAAATAAACGACGAAAATATTTCGTCGGCACCATCGGAACCAGAAGAGCTGCGGCGAGAGGCAATTACAGAAAAGCATTCCAACCCACCAGTACCACCAGTAAGGGCCGAACACGCGGTTCCAAAACGCGAAGCGCTCGTAGGAGTTGCCGCTGTACCAAGCTACAAAAAACTCCATCGTGTAGGCGTAGGCGACGAATGAGCCGGTCAGCAAAATGATCTTCGCCATCTTGTCGATGTGCTGTGGTGTGATGATATCGTGCAGCTTGAACATGGCGCGCGCGGGAATGAGCAGCGTCAGCACCATGGCGAATCCGCCGAAAATCGCGCCAGCGACGAAGTAGGGCGGGAAGATCGTGGTGTGCCATGTAGGTAGGATCGATGTCGCAAAATCGAAGGACACCACGCTGTGCACAGAAAGAACCAGCGGCGTGGAGAGACCAGCCAGAAGCAGATACGCCATTTCGTAATGACGCCAGTTGCGATTCGAGCCGCGCCAGCCACACGCGAAGATTCCGAAAAGGAACTTTCTGATCTTCGAGGTAGTCCGATCGCGTAACGTCGCCAGATCAGGGATCAAACCAGTGTACCAAAACAAAACCGAAACGGTGAAGTAGGTCGAAACCGCAAACACGTCCCACACGAGCGGGCTGCGGAAGTTCGGCCAGATGCCATAGTTGTTCGGCAACGGGGCCAGGTACCAGGCCATCCAGACCCGGCCGACATGCACCCCCGGAAAAATCGCAGCGCAGATAACCGCGAAGAGCGTCATCGCTTCGGCAGAGCGATTGATCGAGGTTCGCCATTTTTGCCGAAGCAAAAACAAAATGGCAGAGATGAGGGTGCCGGCGTGCCCGATACCGATCCAAAAAACGAAGTTCGTGATGTCCCAGGCCCAACCCACCGGATGATTCAATCCCCATGTACCGACTCCCGTCGAAATCTGGTAGCCGAGACAGAAAAGGCCGAAGGTCGCGACACTTGCCGTAATCGTAAAGGTAACCCACCACCACCGCGGCGCGGGATTTTCCACCACGCCGGAAATCCGCTCGGTCAGCCAGCTAAAGTTCCGCTTGTTCAGGACGAGCGGCACCCGTGCGAGCGGGCGGTCGACCGAAGCCGCTCCTCCGCCTCCAATCACTTCCGGTGCTGGTGGTGCTGCGTCCATCTCTCAAATCAAAGATCGACAATCCAAAAGATCGAATCTCATCCTGATTTTTCCTCGATGCTTGCGATTCCGATCTGTGCTGCGTCGGGCATTTTCGGATTCGGGTTGCGAATACGCGCGAGGTAACTCGTCCGCGTGTTCACGTTCAAATATTCCAGCAGGCGGTAATTACGGTCCTGCTTTTTTATTTTCGAGACGCGGCTTTCCGGATCTTTGATATCGCCAAAAACGATCGCTCCAGTTGGGCAAGCTTGTGCGCATGCGCTCGTAAACGAATCGGGGGGGATGTGCGGATGGGCTGAAGCGCCAGCCCGCACCTGCGCGGCAATTTTTGCCTCCTCGATGCGCTGCACGCAAAAGGTGCATTTCTCCATCACGCCGCGCATCCGCACGGTGACGTTTGGATTTTTCTGCAACTTCACAATGTCGGGCGCGCCTTTCGTCGTGAGTGGCGCGAAATATTCTTCGTAGACGCCGAATGCGCCGGCGATTTTCTTCTTGCCGACCGGCCGCTGGTTATAATCGAAAAAATTGAAGCGGCGAACTTTGAACGGGCAGTTATTGGCGCAGTATCGCGTGCCGATGCAGCGATTGTAGGCCATCACATTGAGACCGTCCTCGCTGTGGATGGTCGCATTGACCGGGCAGACCGTTTCACAAGGCGCGTTCTCGCAGTGCTGACACATCATTGGTTGATGCACGATCTCCGGATGCTCCGGCCAATCGCCATCGTCCTGGTTAAAGGGTCTCTCGCTCGCATAATAGCGGTCGATTCGAATCCAGTGCATCGCCCGGCCATGGGCCACCTGCAATTTACCTACGACGGGAATGTTGTTCTCGCTCTGGCACGCGATCACACAGGCGCTGCATCCCGTGCAAACATTGAGATCGACGCTCATTCCCCATTGCTGTGGCGCGTCGAGTGGCGGATGCTTGTAGATACTCGGGAGCTGATGCGGCAGCTTTTCTTCGCCGGGAACTTTTTTCGCGAAATCGTTGTCCGCGCGATAGCCGTCCAGCGTCGCCTCCCGAACAAGGCCGCGGCCTTCAATGCTAAAATGTTCCTGAGTGATCGACAGCGGATAAGTTCCACCCCTCTTTGTGACCCTGATGCTTTCGATATCCGGACCGCCGGCAGTGGCAACGTATGGATTTGCCGCGGTGCGCAAGAGATAGCCATTGAAACCACTCTGTTCGGCGATCTTCGGCTGTTCTTTAAGCGCCCCGCCCGCGTACGGCAATACACCGAACTCAGGTATTTTCCGGGCGTAACCCAGTGGAATCGTAATGGAATTGTCGGCATGACCGGGCGAAACGAGTGCCGCGATGACGAGCTCTCGTTTCGTCGGCGACGGATGAGCGCCTTTTTCTGTGATCGCTATCTGAACCAGGTCACCGGTTTGGACGCCGAGCCTTTTCGCGAACGCGGGACTCATGAGCGCGGCATTATCCCAGGTGAGCTTCGTGATTGGATCAGGCAATTCCTGAAGCCAGCCGTTATTGGCATAGCGGCCGTCGTCCATTGCGTAACTGCCAACCAGTACAATCTCTGGAGCATCTGCCGTGGGAGGCGATGGAAGTGCCCAAGAGCTTTGCGCGAGAGAAGCTGCCGCGGGTGAGTTGAATGAAGGCGGCTGATCCTGCGGTTGAACATGCGATGCAAAGCCATTCCGCAGAAAGCCCGACCACGCAGTTTGAAAATCCCCGGGCGGATTCGTCGCTCGGAAAGTTTCCTGCACCAGCTCGGGTCCTTCGGTTTTTGGTCCACCGAGCAGTGCATTGAGCAACTCGATCTCCGATACGCTACCGAATAGCGGCAAAATCATTGGTTGGATCGACAAGTAATCGCCATCCGTCGTCAGCGCGTCACCCCAGGATTCGAGATAATGCGCCGCCGGCACATGCCATTGGCTCAGTGCGGAGGTCGAATCTTCGTAATAACCGAGCCGCACAATTTGGGGCACTTTTTTTTGCAGATCGACCCAGTCAAGCGGCAGTTTTGTCTCTCGATCTTGTGCCAACCCCCGTTGCGCGTTGTAAACCGGATCGCCTCCGAGGATGAACAACTGTTTTATTCGCCCGCCGTTTATGTCCCTCGCCAGTGTCAGAATGCTGTTTCGTCTGGCATTACGCGGAAATTCGCGGAGGACCAGCGTTTGACCGAGATTTTTTAGCGCGGAATTGATGCCGTAAACGATCAGTTGCACGACGACCGGCTGGTTCGGCCCCGCCACCACCAGGCTCGCTCCCGGTTTCGCCACGAGATCATTGGCGGCTTCGCTCAACCATTGCTGGTCGAAAGTTGCAGCGCCTGCCGGGGCTTTAAGCGTCCCGATAACAGAACCAAGGTTGGCGTCTTTTGTCGCAGCCAGAATTTTTCCCGCCAGCGCATACGCGAACGCGGGGATTTGGCTCGCAGGGCAGCGGAGACGATGGTCCGCCATTGCGCCGGTGAGTGTGAAACGGTTCTCCACGACGTAGAGCCGGTTCATGTTGTCTTTCGCCGAACTCACCCGCCGCCGCGAGGTGAAGGCGCGCACCGATGCGAGATCGCCTTGGCCGCAATCAAGAAAATCGCTGTCGAGCGCCAGAATCACATCCGCACGCTCGAGCTTGGGCACCAAGCGAAGATTGCCACCAAAACTCAATTCCGTGGCAAAGCTTTGCGCCTCGCTTAGCAGTGGTTCGTAAACGACCCAACGCAGGCGCGGAAACATTTTCTCCAATTCCGCGCGCAAACGCTCGCGCGTGGGCGAATGCGTTTCCTCGACCAGGAATGCGAGGCCGTCGCCTTTTTGTGCCAGGATCGTTTTGCGGAGGTCGGCGAGATAAGCTTCGAACCCTGCGCGATTGCTTGGCTTGCCGTTACTAAAAAACCGCTTCGAGCGCGCAGGATCATAAAGATCGAGAATGGATGCCTGCGCGAAAGTATCGGTCGCCCCGCCGCTGGCGGGATGCAATGGATTGCCCTCAAGCTTAATCGGACGTCCATCGACGGTCGTCGCGATGAGCGAAATGGCACCCGTTCGACGAGGCATCGCAGTCGCATAATAGAGAAATTTTCCGGGAATCGTCCACTCCGCGCTTTTCGTAAACGGCACCAGATGCGCTTCCGGGCGGCGGCAACTATTCAAGCCAAAACCGGCCAGGGCCATCGATGCACCCAT
>QHOJ01000077.1 GCA_003218735.1 Verrucomicrobiota bacterium | reverse complement strand
AGGTAGGTTGAGCGTAGAACATTTGCTGGAACATTCTTACGCATGCAGAACACGCCCGAGAAAAAACCGCACGTCGTCATAGTTGGAGCGGGTTTTGGCGGGCTCGAGGCGGCAAAGAAGCTCGCCTGTAAGGATGTACGCGTGACCGTCATCGACCGTACGAACTACCATCTTTTCCAGCCATTGCTTTATCAGGTCGCGACGGCTGCACTGTCACCGGCCGACATCGCTGCGCCAGTACGGGCGATCTTGAGCAAATGCAAAAACATGGAAGTGATCCTTGCCGAAGTGCGATCGGTCGATGTTGCTGCCAAAAAAATAAAGACGACCGATATGGAAATCCCCTACGACTTTTTGATCCTCGCCACCGGTGCCCGGCACTCTTATTTCGGACACAACGAATGGGAAAAATTAGCGCCCGGACTAAAAAGTCTGGAGGACGCAATCGAGCTCCGACGACGCTTGCTCATGGTGAGAAAATCACTGATGAAGCGGCGCGCAAGTCCGTGATGACTTTTGTAATCATTGGCGGCGGACCCACCGGCGTGGAAATGGCAGGCGCTATCGCAGAGATCGCGCGCTATACCCTGGCAAAAGATTTCCGGCATATCGATCCATCCCAGGCGCGGGTCATTCTCATTGAAGGCGAGCCGCGTCTGCTGGCCAGTTTTCCAGAGGATTTATCCTCCAGCGCAATGAAACAACTTGTCGATCTTGGTGTAGAAGTGCGCACGGGTGTGCGCGCGACGAATCTCACCGAGACCGGATTGCAAGTGGGCGACGAATTTATTCCGTGCCGCGTGAAAATCTGGGCGGCAGGTAATAATGCTTCATTTGTCGGCAAAACGCTCGGCGTGGCGGTCGATCGAGTCGGCCGCGTGATGGTGGACGACGATCTTACGATTCCCGGTCATCCTGAAGTTCAAGTGATCGGTGATCTGGCAAATTTTTCTCATCAAACTGGACAGCCTTTGCCGGGAGTTTCACCGGTCGCGATGCAACAGGGCCGCCATGCCGCCAGAAATATTTTGCGAATGATTAAGAACCGCGAACCGCGGCCATTCCGCTATTGGGATAAGGGAAGCATGGCTACGATAGGACGGAACAAAGCAGTCGCGGATTTGAATTTTGTCCATTTGAGCGGCCTTCCGGCCTGGCTGGTCTGGTTGTTTGTGCACATCATTTTTCTAGTGGGCTTTCGTAACCGGCTCGCAGTGCTTTTCCAATGGGCCTGGGCCTATCTCACATTCAATGCGGGAGCGCGATTGATCACTCGCAATTTCCAATCAGAGATGCGTCCCCCGGCGTAAAGTGATGAATCTTCGCATTGCAGTGGTCGGTTCTGGCGCGATCGGGAGTTATTACGGCATAAAACTCGCCTGCAGTGGCGGCGATTCACTTTCTGATGCGCGGCGATCTGAGCGAGATTCGTTGCGCAGGTTTGTGCATTCAGGGCTCGGGTGAAAATTTTCGTCTCACGGAAGTCAATTGTTACAACTCGACGAAAGAAATCAGTCCATGTGATTTGATTTTGATTTCCGTGAAGGCGACTTCAATCTCGATTTATCGAGCTTGTTCCACCGCTCCTGCATCCGCGCACGATGCTGCTGACGATGCAAAATGGTCTTGGCAACGAAGAATTTCTCGCTGAGCACTTCGGCGCGGAGCGGGTGCTCGGCGCGATTTGTTTCATTTGTCTGAGTCGAACTTCACGCACGAAAATCGAACGCTACGATTACGGTCACATGATGCTTGGCGAATATGGGCGCGCGTCGCAACCGCGGACGCATGCAGTCGCGGCGGAACTCACTCGCGGTGGTGTTCAATGCACAGTCCTCGAAAATCTCGCGTTGGAGCGATGGCGGAAACTAGTTTGCAACGTTCCATTTAACGGATTGTCGATCCTGGCTGGCGGAATCGACACCGCCGCAATTCTCCAGGACAAAGATCTGCGCCGCACGACCCTTGGCCTGATGGACGAAGTGATCGAGACCGCGAATAAATGCGGATATCCGCTGGAGCGCGCTGCTGCTGCTCAGGAAATGAGGCGAACAGAAAAGATCGGCGCGTACAGACCATCGACGTTACTGGATTGGGAAGCAGGCAGGCCGCTTGAGATCGAACCGATTTGGGGCGAGCCGCTGCGCCGTGCCATTACTGTGGGAGCGGATGTTCCGCGTCTCGAAGTTATTTACGCCCTTCTAAAATCTCTTGGCGAAACAGGCCGCGAAAAGAAATCAGCGTCAAAGATCGCGAGCCATTCATCATGAGACGCGGTGGGATAGGCGATATCGCTCCCCAAGTCGTCGTCCGTAATTTACAGCGCGCTGTTTCGATTGATGTTGCCATTCTTCAGAAGTTTGCAGCGAAAGCATTGCGGCTTTGTCTGCAGTTGCGAAAAGACAAACAAGCCGATTTGACCAGGCAGCACGAGATTTCCATTTTGTTCATTTCCGATCGGCGCATGGCATTATTGAATCGGCGCTTTCTTAACCAATCAGGGCCGACGGACGTAATAACGTTTCAACACGGCGAAATTTTTATCAGTGCCGACACGGCGCGCCGGCATGCCCGCCTTTTCGGCAATTCGTTAGCGCGCGAGGTTCGGCTCTATATCGTCCATGGGCTTTTGCACCTGCACGGTCTCGACGACCGAAGCGAAGCCGGCTCGCAAAAAATGGAGGCGGCGCAGGAAAAAATCCTCGCTGCGTCGTCGTAGCCAAAGCCACTGGTCTGGTTCACTAACCCCAACCACAACCGCCTGCAAAATAGGCATCCGGTTTGAACTGAAGGCGGCCTATGTTAGCGTTTTCCGTATGAGCGGAGAGCCACTTTGGAACCAGGTGGCGATGGCAGAAGGCGTAGCGGTTACTACTTTTTCTGTCCCGAGAAATGCGACGCCACCGACAGTTGATGAGCCCACGATCGAAAAAGAAATGCGTTCGAAAGAAGATGTCGATCTTCCGTGGCAAGTGGTGGTGCATAACGATCCGGTGAATCTGATGAGTTACGTGACAATGGTGTTCCAGCGAGTCTTTGGTTATCCGAGGGAGAAAGCCGAGCGCCACATGCTGGAGGTACATCACAAAGGACGCTCGATTTTATGGAGCGGAATGCGCGAGCGAGCAGAATTGTATGTGCAGCAGTTGCACGGATATCTCCTGCTCGCGACGCTCGAGAAAACCGTTTGATATGGAGATTTGCCGGCGAAAAGATCAGATCGAAATATCGGAGCTCGATCCATTTCTTGCGGAGCTTTTGCGTCAAATTCCTACCAGCGGTAATCCCGAAGGCGTACCCGCCGCTGAGCAACGCCTCTTCAGTCCACCGGCAGACCCGAACGAAGCTGAGATTTGCGCCGAATGGAAACTTTATGTGAAACCTGAGTTACGGCGGCTCTTTCAGACGGCAACGGAAACAGTGGCGGCAGACCTTGAACAACTAAGCGGGAACGAGAAAACGTTTGCCGACCGCACATTGCGTATTCCGTCAAAACATGCCGAAGCATGGTTGAGCGCACTCAATCAGGCGCGGCTGGTCATTGCCGCGAAATACAATTTCACCGACGGCGAGCTGTGCGATCATTATCGCTCACCGATCGGATCGCGGCGGGACTTGAGCTTGTTCCAGGTCAACTTCTATGGATTCCTTCAGGAATTCATCCTGCGCGAATTGGATGGTTGGGAACCCGCCTCCAGATAATTAAGGCTGTTTCCGTTCTCGCACCATCGCCATGAGGCGGTCCTTGATTGCAGCAGAAGCTTTCGCTGGGCGCAAGCTGAGCGCAAATGCTTCGTGCAACTCATAACATT
Source organism: Verrucomicrobiota bacterium (assembly GCA_003218735.1). Taxonomy (GTDB): domain Bacteria; phylum Verrucomicrobiota; class Verrucomicrobiia; order Chthoniobacterales; family UBA10450; genus Udaeobacter. The sequence continues at coordinate 18,278 of QHOJ01000077.1, read as the reverse complement.
CAGTTATGAAATCCTCCGCCTTTTTCCCGAATTTTTTGCGTGCTTTCTCGAATTCCTCCGCCTCGTCAGGATCGAGCGCGCCTATGACATAAAGCCGCGACTGGTTTTGGAATCGCTCAAAGTTCATCTTTCAATTCCTTCAGCCCGTCATAGATTTTTTTCAGCCCCAATTCGAGCCGCGTTTTGACCGTGCCTAACGGTGTATTCGTTTTTGCGGCGATTTCGCGCTGGCTCATACCCCGAAAAAATGCGAGATCGATCGCCTGCTGCTGGGCCGGTGGAAGGCCGTTGATTACTTTGCGTATAAGAACGCGGGTGTCGCCCAGGACGATTTCTTCTTCGGTGGCATTGTGGACCCAGGCATCAGGTTGCTGTTCGACCTCATTTTGCAGGCGCTCCTCAGCCCGGGCGTAGGCTTGCTTTTTTCGCAAGCCGTCAATCGCTCGCCGGCGCGCCAGCGTAACCATCCAACCCAGCGGTTTTCCCTTTTCGGCAGAGAAATTTTTTGCCTGGTTCCAGATCTCCATGAAAATTTCCTGCAGAAGATCGTCGGCCTCAGCTTCGTTATGGATCACGCGCAGAATGAGCGCTTTCAAAATTCCATTGTACCGATCGTAAAGCTGGGAAAGCGCATCGGGGTCTTCAGCCTGGATCGCTCGCATTAACTCCAGATCGGTTAGCGCGCCCGGCTCGAGTTGCGGAGGAGCAGAGAAGCGACGGGTCTGCCGTTTTCCTTTGCGGCGCGCTTGTTTTCTTTCTTTCCGATGCATGCAAAAAATTAAATTCAGCCGCCGAAGGCAAGAGGTTGAAGGCAGGAATGGATCGGATGCGGATCGGTCATTTGGGTGTCTTAGTCTGTGCAAAGGAATTCGTCCAACGCTTTCAAGGTAAAGCGCTCAGATCGGTGGTCCCGCAGACATAGTTCTGAGCAAACGACGGTTCGCTGTGACTTCGTAATAAAGGTCATCTCACGCTGCGCGCTCGCGAGGGCGAGGCGTTTTGTTCGCAAGTGATTGGGATATCGATAACTTGCCGTGCGCCATTTGTGCGCCAAGAGTTAGCCTCATGACGCAGCCGCATGGTGAGAACGCCGATCCGCTTTGGTACAGGGATGCAGTCATCTACGAGCTGCACGTCAAAACCTTTTGTGACAGCGACGGCGACGGAATGGGGGATTTCCGTGGTCTGATTGAGAAACTGGGTTACCTACAGGAGCTCGGAGTCACGGCTATTTGGCTTCTTCCGTTTTATCCTTCGCCACTTCGTGATGATGGCTACGACATCGCCGATTACTTCGATGTTAATCCAAACTTTGGCACACTGGACGATTTCCGTTCGTTCCTCGATGCAGCACATCAGCGCACCCTGCGTGTCATCACGGAACTGGTGATTAATCACACGTCCGATCAAAACCTGTGGTTCCAAAGGTCGCGACGCGCTGCGCCTGGCTCACCCGAACGCGAATTCTATGTCTGGAGCGACACCCCAGAAAAATACAAGGATGCGCGCATCATTTTCAAAGATTTCGAAACATCCAACTGGGCGTGGGACCCAGTAGCAAAAGCTTATTACTGGCATCGCTTTTATTCGCACCAGCCAGATTTGAATTTCGACAATGCAGCCGTGCATGAGGCAGTCGAGAAAGTCTGCGATTTTTGGCTCGCCATGGGTGTCGATGGGCTGCGTCTCGACGCCGTTCCCTATCTTTATGAACGGGAAGGGACAAGCTGCGAGAATTTGCCGGAGACACATGTGTATCTCAAGAAGTTACGCGCGCATGTCGACGCAAAATTTCCAAACCGGATGCTGCTTGCGGAAGCGAACCAATGGCCGGAGGACGCGGTCGCTTACTTTGGCAAGGGCGATGAATCGCACATGAGTTTTCATTTCCCGCTGATGCCGCGCATGTTCATGGCGTTGCAAATGGAGGACCGGTTTCCAGTTATCGATATCATCGAGCAGACGCCGCCGGTTCCGGACAATTGCCAGTGGGCGATGTTCCTGCGCAATCATGATGAGCTGACCCTCGAAATGGTGACCGATGAAGAGCGAGATTACATGTATCGCGTTTACGCGACCGACCCGCACGCCCGTATTAACCTTGGCATCCGGCGACGACTGGCACCGCTCCTCGCAAACAGCCGCCGCAAAATCGAGCTGCTCAACACGCTGCTTTTCTCCATGCCGGGAACACCGATTATTTATTACGGCGATGAGATTGGGATGGGCGACAATTTTTATCTGGGCGATCGCAACGGTTGCCGCACACCCATGCAATGGAGCCCGGACCGTAATGCGGGATTTTCAAGAGCGAATCCGCAGCAGCTTTATTTGCCGATTACGATCGATCCAGAATATCACTATGAAGCTGTCAACGTTGAGAACCAGCAAAAGAATCTCTCCTCCCTGCTTTGGTGGATGCGCCGGGTCATTGCGATGCGGAAAAACTTCAAGGCGTTTTCGCGCGGTTCACTTGAATTTCTCTATCCGGATAACGCCAAGGTGCTCGCATTTCTTCGATGCTTCGAGAATGAGACAATCGTTGTCGTTGTGAACCTCTCGCGTTTTGCGCAGTCCGTGGAGTTGGACCTGTCACGTTTCGCCGGGAGTGTGCCGATGGAGGTGTTTAGCCGCAATCTCTTCCGCCCGATCAAGAAGTCGCCTTATGTCATTACGCTTGGCCCACATGCTCATTATTGGTTCGCTCTGCAGGCGCAAACGGATGGCCGGCGCGCTTCTAGGAAACGCATTGTGCCCATGATCGATGCTCCTGCCGACCTGCAAACCTTGCTGGCAGACGGTCAGCGCGTACCGATCGAGCGCGAAGTTCTGCCCAATTACATCCAGACCTGTCGCTGGTTTGGCTCAAAAGCACGGACTTTTCGTCATCTTAGGGTGATCGAGCAAACTGCCATCTCATCCGGGGCAGACGCAGCGCGCCTTTGGTTCGTCGAGGTCAGTTATCTGGATGGCCCTACGGAAATTTATTCCTTGCCTGTAAAGATTGCGTCTGACGAAGCTGCGCGTGCTGTTTTGCGCAACGCTGCGCACGCAATCATCGCGCGTTTCGCGGGCGCCAAAGAGACGATTCTATACGATGCGATTTGGGATGAGAACTTTCGGTCTCAGTTGTTCGGAGCGATCGTGCAACGGCAGACTATGAACGGGGGCACGGGCGATCTCATCGGTATCGCGAGTAAGTCCCTCGGAGCCGATTCTCTCGTCCTATCGGGCCGATCTCAAGTTCTGGGTGGGGAACAGAGTAACTCATCGATGCTTTTCGATAATAAATTCTTCCTAAAGCTCTATCGCAAACTCGAGGACGGCGTCAATCCTGATGTCGAAATAACGCGTTTTCTCACCGAGCGTGCCAACTTCCCGAACGTGCCGGCTTTTGTCGGCGCCATCGAATTTCGCCGCAAAAAGTCCGAGCCGACGGTCGTCTGCCTTTTGCAAAGCGCTGTTCCGAACGAAAGTGATGTCTGGGCACGCACTCTGGACGCAGTCGGCCGTTACTATGAGCGCGTGCTGGGTCGCAAAGCCGATCTCCAGAATCAAGCCACGCCTCCTGCTTCACTTCTCGATGAATTGATCGGCGGCGTTTATCCGGAAAAAGCGAAGCTGCTCGGACAACGCACGGGCGAATTGCATCTCGCGCTTGCTTCAAACAATGATGATCGCGCCTTCGCGCCCGAACCCTTCAATGCGATGGCGCAACGTTCAGTTTACCAGTCGATGCGGACGTTGCTCAGGCGCGCGTTTACTCTTCTCGAAAAGAAATTATCGAACTTGTCCAAAGTGTCTCGAGAGGAAGCCAAAGAGGTTATCGCTGCGGAACAAGAAATTCTCGCGCGAGAAAGACGGCTGCTCGACCGTCGCTCAAATGCCGCAAAAATCCGCATCCATGGCGACTATCATCTCGGCCAGGTGCTATATACGGGAAAGGATTTTGTCATTCTCGATTTTGAAGGCGAACCGGCGCGGGCGCTCAGCGAACGGAAGTTGAAGCGCTGTGCATTGCGCGACGTCGCCGGAATGATGCGCTCATTTCAATACGCTGCTTACAGCGCCCTGTGGCAGCCGGCCATGCGCACCGAAGATGTCCCTTTCCTGGAGCGTTGGGCCGATCTTTGGTATCGCCAAGTCAGCAGCATTTTCCTGGAAAGTTATTTGAAGACAACCGCCGGCGCCATTTTCATTCCGCAAAATTCCGAGGACCTTCAGATCATGCTCGAAGCCTATCTGCTCGACAAAGCGGTTTACGAAATCGGCTACGAACTAAACAACCGTCCCGACTGGGTCGTCATTCCCATCCGCGGTATCAAGCATATTTTGAAATCGGCCTGATCGATGTCGATGTTTTGAACACAGAGAAAAACGCCACGGATGAACAAGTATGTAGCACAGATCGAAGAATTCTGTTTTCTTATCTTGTGAAAGTCTGTGGCAATCTGTGGCCACAATAAAATAGGATTGAAGAAACCAATGAATCAATATCTCGACAAGATCGACAATGACATCGCACAGAAACATCTGTTGAAACATCCATTTTATCTCGCATGGACGCGCGGGGAGCTAAGCACGGAGGCGCTGGCTGATTACGCGCGGCAGTACTATCACCACGTCGCCGCGTTTCCGACGTATCTCTCGGCTGTGCACGCGAAGTGCGATGATCAAGCGACGCGGAAACAATTGCTTTCTAATTTGATCGACGAAGAAGCTGGTTCGCCAAATCATCCCGAGCTCTGGCTCAGATTCGCGGAAAGGCTGGGCGTTTCCGATGTCGATGTCCGGAGCACAGAGAAACAGCCGGAAACCAAAAACTTAATCGACACATTCCGATCAGTGTGTCATGACAGACCGACGGCGGAGGGTCTCGCTGCGCTTTACGCGTATGAGAGTCAAATCCCCGCGATTTGCGAATCAAAAATCGACGGACTGAGGAAATATTACGGGGTTAATAATCCCGAGCATTATCGTTATTTTAGCGTCCACATTGAAGCCGACCGCGCGCACTCCGCCGATGAGCGCAAAATGCTTTCCTCGTACATCGACAATCACAATTTAGAATCCGTAAAAGCTTCCGTGAATCGCGTTCTCGACGCGCTTTGGGAAATGCTCTCCGGCGTCTGCCGGCGCCACGCTATTGCGTGAGTCTCCACACTTGCAGCCGCTTAGCGCGGCCGCAAGACAAGAAACGAACGCATCCGATGCCGGCAAACCGACAAGACCTGCGGCTGGCTGGGATCAAGTGAAGCGGCGATTTTATTGTAATCCGAAACTGACGATATCGGTTGCTGATTGATTTCCTCGATCACATCGCCTTTTTGCAATTCGGCCACGCCACTGTCAGGATCGACATTGGTGACCACAACGCCGCGGACGTTATTCGGCAAATCGAGCTGACGCGCCATCTCAGCAGTCAGGTCCCCAACATGAATTGACGCCAGGGGACCGCTCGTATCTCCTTGATCGTTCGGTTCCATCTGAGGCGCCTGTGGCTGGGATCGCCCCGGCAAAACGCCAGCGGTTTGATAATCCATCGGCTGTTCCTTAATCTGGGTCGCCACCTTCAGTGCTTTTCCCTCGCGCATGATTTCCAGCTCAACCTTTTTATTCAACTCGGTCTGCGCCACCAGGCTTCTCAGCACGTTAATATTTTTTACGTCATGGCCATCGAACCTGCGGATAATATCGCCTCGCTGCAATTGCGCCTGGGCTGCAGGCGAGCCTGGCATTACTTCATTGACGATCACGCCTTCGCTGTTTGCATTGTTTTGGCCCGGCTGTAACGCACGCGTCTGGATTCCAAGATAACCGCGAATGATGCGCCCCTGCTTTAACAGACTTTCGAGCGCTGTGCGAACCGTGTTCGAAGGAATCGCGAAACCGATTCCCTGCGAACCGCCGCTCCGCGAAATGATCGCCGTGTTGATGCCAACTACTTCGCCACGCAGATTAATCAGCGGTCCCCCGCTATTTCCCGGATTAATAGCGGCGTCAGTCTGCAGAAGGTCGCCGAAAGCGTCCGTGCGATTCGGCCTGCCCTTCGAACTGATGATTCCGTCCGTCACCGTTTCTTCGAATCCGAATGGATTACCTATGGCCAGAACAAAGTCGCCAGCCTGTACCATATCGGAATCCGCCAGTTTGAGCGGCTTGACGCCGGGATCATCAATCTTGAGCACGGCCAGATCGACCTGAGAATCCGCGCCCACCAAGCGGGCTTTTTTCGTCCGGCCATCGCTCAATTGCACTTCAATTTCATCCACTTGATCGACAACATGATTGTTCGTGATGATGTGGCCCTCATTCGTCACGATGACTCCTGAACCAAGCGCATTTTGCACGAGGGCCTCGTCATTTGGGTTTCGGAATTGTCTTTGCTGGTTACGAAAAAAAAACTCGAAAGGATCAAGGCCGTATTGCCGTCGAATGTCGATCTTCTTGGACGTTTTCACTGCGACGACGGACGGGATAACACTACTGACGAGCGTCCGCCGCTCCTGGTTCAACGCTTCAAGCGATGCGACTTGCTTTGGGTCGACGTTCGGCGTCGAAGCCAACGTGTACTTCTCCGGCATTCGAGCCGACGGCAGATTCAGCGCCCCGTGTTTGAGGCGATAATCGTAGAGCAGAGAAATTCCCGCGCTAATTAGCAGGACAAAAAGTAAAAACTTCGCGAGATTCTTCATCAGCTGACGTTCGAAAAAGTTCGTCCCTGTTGTTCGACAATCAAACGCCGGAAACGTTGATTCTCGGATAATTCCAGACGCGGATCAGCATCGAAGATTGACGTTGCCGCTGCGCGAGCCCGTCGCATCAAATCCGCGTCGGTCTTCAAATTGCCGATCTTAAGCGCTGGCAAGCCACTCTGCGCCGTGCCAAGCAAATCACCCGGTCCACGCAAATCCCAATCCGCTTCGGCCACTTCAAAGCCGTTGCTTGTTCGTTCCAAAACAGCCAGCTTTGCCGCTGTCTCTTTGGATTTATCCGACGTTAGCAAAATGCAGTATGACTTGTGCTCGCCGCGTCCGATGCGCCCGCGAAGTTGATGAAGCTGCGCCAGACCAAACCGTTCCGCGTTCTCGATTAGCATCACAGCTGCATTTGGAACATCGACGCCCACTTCGATCACCGTCGTGCTGACTAACGCATTGGTGTGCCCCCGACGAAATCGTTCCATAATCTGCTGCTTCTCCGCCGCCGGGATGCGACCATGAAGTAGTTCACAGGGATATGGATGCAACCGCTTCCGCCACAATTCGTACTCCGCCGCCGCCGCTTTCACGTCCAATTTATCGCTCTCATCAATCAGCGGATAAATCACATAGAGCTGCCGTCCTGCTTCCAATTGTGTTCGTAAAAAGCTGAGGACCTCGCCGAGTTTCGATTCATCGCGGACAGCGGTAACTATTTTCCCCCGGTTAAGTGGCATCTCGTCGATAATTGAGACATCGAGATCGCCGTAAACAGTCATCGTCAGCGTGCGCGGGATCGGCGTGGCAGTCATAACCAGCGCGTCGGGTGCTGGCTCACGGGCCGTCAATCGGGCGCGTTGGGCAACGCCAAACTTGTGCTGCTCATCAATCACTACGAGACCGAGATTCAAAAACGAGACGTTCTCGTAAAGCAGCGCGTGTGTACCGATGATCACATCCGGATTCTCATCGCAAGCAACCAATGGGAGAAAACTTTCCTCCTGCCGGGCCGCCGTGCGGAGCGCAATCCGGACGCCAAGCAGCTCGAGCCACCGACGTAGTACGGAATAGTGTTGCTCAGCCAAAATCTGCGTCGGCGCCATGAAGGCGGCCTGGTAACCGGCTTCCACCGCGAGCAAGATCGCTGCAATGGCGACCACCGTTTTTCCCGAACCGACGTCGCCCTGCAACAAACGGTTCATTGCACGGCTCGCCCCCAAGTCGCGCCTGATTTCCCCGATCACTTTTAATTGTGCACCAGTCAAATCGAACGGTAACGTCTTCAAAAATTTGTCGAGCAGCGCGCCCGGTCCGCAATGCGATTCGCCAATGCGAATGGAAGACTCAGAACGGCGTGATGCGATCAGCATTTGCATCGCGAAAAACTCCGAAAGAACTAGATGCTCGCGCGCGGCGTCACGCGCGTCCCAATTTTCCGGAAAATGAATCGCACGGATCGCGTCACTCCTTTCTCCATCAACAAGATTGCCCGGAGCTAACGTTGGCAATGGCGCATAGGAAATTTCATTTAACAATCGGTAGATGATGCTGCGCAAGACCCGCTGTGAAATACCTTCTGTCGCAGGATAAATCGGCGTGATGCGCCGAAAATGAATCGAGATTTCCTCGTCGTTCTCGATCACCTCGAATTCCGGATGATCCATGCAAATCCGTTTGCCCCGCAAACGCGGCTTGCCAAAAACGACAAGGCGCTGCCCCGTTGCGATCATCTTTTGCACGTAATGCAAGTTGAACCAACGGCATACCAGAGGTTCGCTCAGCACATTTGGCTTCGCCTCTTGTAACGTTGCCTCAAAAATCTTTTTCCAGCCGCCAAAACGGCGTAGCGAAGTTTTGATCACTTCGCCGCAAAGACAGATCGGGATATCGCTCTCCTCGCGCGGAAATTCCGGGAACTCATGTCGATCTTCGTGACGCCGCGGGAAATGAGTCAGCAGATCTTCTACGGTCTCGATCCCGAGACGGCGCAGCCCAAGTAAACGCGGCCGCGGGATCCAATCCAGCTCGGCAAGCGGTTGGGAGGTTTCCATTAGTCAATCGGCTCGGTTTTTCGCAGCGCCTGAATCTGCATATCCAGCCGGGTTTCGCCTTCGTATTCATTTGCTCGAATCCGGAACGCAATATCCCACGGCGTTGGCGGAAGGCGCGCGTTTGCTCCATCGAAATAAACCGCTCGTTGATGGTAATTGCGCTGGCGCAGACGCAGAATGAGATGTTTGTCATTCACCACACGCGGCGTTGCAACCGACTCGACTTCGCGCGCGAAAAAAAGCGGATGCGGATTTCCGTTGCCAAAGGGTTGCAGCATCTCGTGCCAGTGGAGGAAATCGAAGCTGAGATCGGAAAAGGCGAGCTCGTGATCCAGGCGTAAACAGGGCTGCAAACATTCGTCCGACAACAGCTCGCGCGCGACCCGGCGAAACTCCGCCGCGAACTCGTCAATTTTCTCTTCACGGATCGTTAGGCCGGCCGCCATTTCGTGCCCGCCGAACTTCTCGAGCAATTCCGCACAGTGATTCAACGCTTCAACCAAATTCAGCCCTTCGATGCTGCGGCCGCTTCCTTTTCCAATACCGTTTGCCTCCACCCCGATCACGATCGACGGCCGATGATATTTGCGGGAAATTCGCGAGGCGACAATTCCCAGGACGCCCGGATGCCAGCTGCGTGCCCATACGACGATCGCCGCGTCGCGCATGGGATTGTAATCACGAGTGATTTGCTCCTCCGCCGCAAGGAAGACCTCCTTTTCCACACTCTGGCGCTCGCGGTTTTGTTTATCGAGAAATTCTGCCAGTGCAGCCGCTTCGTCCTCATCTTTCGTAAGAAGAAGCTGCAACGATTTTTCCGCCGTGCTTAATCGCCCCGCCGCGTTCAGCCTGGGTCCGAGTCGAAATCCAATATCTTCAGTCAAAATTGGCGGCCTAACTCCGCTGACCTCAAGCAACTTTTTCAGGCCGGGCCTTGTCGATCTTGCAATTTCAATCGCTCCGCGTTGCACGAAAAGCCTGTTTTCGCCTCGGAGAGGGACGATGTCGGCCACCGTGCCGAGCGCGACCAGGTCAAGTCTGGCCTTGAGATCAAATCCGGCCAGCGGTCGAGTCTTGAGTAGGGCATGGCAAAGTTTGAAGACGATTCCGACGCTGCAAAGATAATGAAACGGCGAGTTTGGATCGATTTTTGGATTCACGACTGCGATGCAATCAGGCAACGCCGATCTCGGCTCGCCTGTGAAGCCGGAGCTGCTGAGCGGAGGCTCGTGATGATCCAACACAATCACGTCCACGCCACGTTGACTGATCTGAGCAATCTCAGTAACCGACGATGTGCCGCAATCGACCGCGACTAAGAGTTGTGGCCCATGTTGCTCCAGACACCGGTCGACGCCTTCCCGGCTCAAGCCGTAGCCCTCCTCCATCCGCCGTGGCAAAAACAATTCCGGCGCAGAGCCACACGCTCTCAACATCTCGGCCAGCAGCGCGATCGATGTCACTCCGTCCACATCGTAATCCCCGAAAAGGACGATTCGCTCATGTCGATCGAGCGCGCGGAAAATTCGCTCGACGGCCGCTTGCATATTTGGAAGCAAAAAAGGATCGCTCAACGAACTCAGCCGCGGTCGCAAAAACGTTTCGACTTCTTCACTGGTCGCAAAACCTTTGCGCATCAGCAGTCGCGCAATACAGTCCGAGCCGCAGATTTCGCCCCACGAAATTGGCCCGTTGCCAAGGTCTTCGGTCGGCGCGATGATCCATCGACTTTGCACCGATTAGCTTAGTCGCGGAGAACTTCCTGACAAGACGCGGAGGTTCGATCCTGTTCGATGCGCACACGCTCTGACTCGACAAGATCGGTTCACTATGAAAAGAGAAGGAATGATCAAAATTAGATTCATGTTATCGAAAATCGGTCCGGCGCCTTCTCGTTAAGCACTCGCGAATCGGCTTGTCGTAGCCGAACTGTTAATCAACTCGCGAAAAGCGTTCGGCTTGGAGTTCGAGCGGAGATCGTTGTTATAATTGCATCATGCCATTTCCGGAGAATCGGACCTTTAAATGAGACGGATACGCTGGTTAGTACTCATTTGCGTTGTTTTACTGCTCGTTTATGCAGCTTCGCCTTATGTTGCATTCTGGCGCTTCACGGTCGCGATTCGATCCGGCGACACCGCGGCACTCAATGCGCACGTCGATTTTCCTGCTGTTCGCCAATCGTTGAAGAAGCAATTGGTAATGTGGTTTTCTGCTCGAGCGACTGGTCACAAACGCTTCAATAAACTTGGGCCGACGCTGATCGATGCCCTTGTCGACGCTTATGCTACTCCAGATGGTCTTGCAGCTCTCATTGCCAATCCAAGCGCCCTGAAGGGGCTGCAGCCTCCAGTACAGATACCTACTGGTAAAGGGATTCACTGGTCAAAGGTGAGATATGCATTCTTCACGAGCCCACGAACCTTTGTGGTTGATCGGGAGGGAATCAAACTCCGATTCGGTTTTACAGGCCTGCGCTGGCGGCTCAACGAGCTAGATCTCGGTTTGGCCGCGCCGAAGCGTTGATTTCACACATCTGAACTGCGAAGAACTACGCAACTCTGAGCTGCGCCGCCAGCCGCCGCGCATCAAAAGGCGCATAGACTTTGGCGTCGTTATCGAAGTAAACGAATACATCGAGTTGTTTGGCGGCTCTTCTTGCGCGAGTAATCAGTTTCGCGTCACGCGGTTGCTCTGCTTTTCGCCAGTGCTCGATGCGGTTAGCCCACCACCTGAGCGTCTTGTCGTTATAACCGCTGACATAAAGTTCTTAGGCGCCATGCAGTCGGATGTAAATGAAATCGGCAGTCAAATCTTCGGCGTATGGCCATTTGCCGGCGGTGTCGGCAAAGACAAAGGCAATGTTATGCTTCCGCAGGAGCGCGAAGAACTCCGGGGTCATGAAGCTATCGTGCCGAACTTCGATGGCGTAACGAATGCGGCGGGAGATGCTGATCCTCGTCCAGGCGCGTGCCCTGAGTTTATTGTCGTGTTTTTTCCCAAGGTTTGCTGCTTCACGCGTGTTACGCGGCAGCAACTTGAAAAATTCACTCAAGCGTTGCTCATCCAAGGCAAGATTTGGGGGCAATTGCCAAAGAATCGGGCCGAGCTTTTCCCGAAGAGCGATTACGCCAGAAGCAAAGAAGTTCGCCAGTGGCACTCCGACATCGCGCAGTTTTTTCATGTGCGTGATGAAACGACCGCCTTTGACGGCAAATAGAAAATCGTCTGGCGTATCTGAGTACCAGCGCTGATAACTGGACGGTCGTTGGAGCGAATAAAACGAGCCGTTGATCTCGATCGAGTTGAATATGTCGCTGGCGTATTCAAGCTCGCGCCGTTGCGCCAGGCCTTTCGGATAAAATTTGCCACGCCATCCCGGGTATCGCCATCCGGAGATCCCGATACGCAACTCGCCACTGCGTTTCATACGCAGCGGTGAGCAAGCTCCAAATCCCAGGCTGCAAATCCCAAACCGGGATGCGCGAGAAGATGCAGTTTCACGCAGCGTTTATAAAACTCGCTCAAACCTTTCCTTTCTTTCTCTCCGAAGCTGAATCGGAGATTTTCCCCGTAATAGCGATGGCAAAAATCGTGATCGAAATCTTTCTCTTCGCCGATCAAGTCGTCGATCCTGTCCAGGTTCTCGTCGCGCAATCTGCGTAAACGGCTTGCTATTCGTTTTGCTTCGACGACTTCCGGCCGAATCAGCCACAGAGCGTAAACAAACGGAACATCGAAAATCTTCTGCCATTCCTCCCCGAGGTCCCAAAAGTGAAATTCGTCTCTGTGGTTCTCACGAAAATGGATCGCCTGATCGCCGATGAGCAAACGCGCTGTGGAGGGGCGAGCTCCTGCGAGCCCGTAAATATCAGACCGCAGCGTCGCGGCAGCTCCGCCCTCCACGAAACGGGGATGCAAATTCAATTCGGCCAGCAAACAACGCAGCAAATTCGTCGATGTTTCCGCTGCTGGGTCGAGTTCGATTTCATCGAGCTCAGAAATTTTTCCCTGATGGGCGATGATCACGCTGTAAACGGAGCCGTAAGAAGAGATGGAGACATTATCGACAATTCGGTAAATCGGGTTGCGCAGAAATTCCAGACTCGAGACAAGGGCGACATCCAGCTCACCACTTGCAAGCCGCTTACAGAGCGTCGATGGATGATCGAAATCCACCTCACCCGGCCAGCCACGAATAAGCGGGCGGGCGTTGAGATATTTGACGCAGCCGATGCGACGGGATTTCAAAGTGGATAAATTTGCAGGGCGTTTCTGTGAACCCCCGAAAAGCATTCGGGGCTGACACAGGCGCCCTACTATTCGCGCCCTGCCATTTAGGCGCAGGCAAGCTCGGTTGGAGCTGACGCTGTATGTCTCGCGTTCGTTGGACTCGGAGAAATATGCCGGTAAAAGCTGTCACGCTGAATCGGTTCACGGCCTGCTTCCCGGATTGCATGTTCTAGGGCCGCGATGGTTTGCTGTTGCGGGGTGGTCGCACCGGCCATGTGGAAAATTTTTTCCTCGATAATGGTGCCGTGCAAATCGTCCACCCCGTAGCTGAGCGAGACCTGAGCCAGCGGCAATCCCATGCTCACCCAATAAGCGGTAAGATGCTCGATGTTGTCCAGGTAAATGCGGCTAACCGCGAGATTGCGAAGCTGCTCAAACGCGGACGCCGGTTTTACGTGCGCGAGCACAGTTGTTTGCGGTTCGAAAGCAAAGGGAACGAACCCGGTAAAACCGTTGGTCTCATCCTGCAACCGGCGGAGCTGGCACAAATGATCGACGCGTTGAGCAAGTGTCTCGATGTGTCCGTAGAGCATCGTGCACGTGCTGCGGCCGCCCATTCGATGCCACGTCCGGTGGATGTCGAGCCATTCCTCGGCAGTTTCTTTCCCGCGGCAAATTTGGTCTCGCACAACGGGATCGAAAATCTCCGCACCGCCGCCAGTGATTGAGCCGAGGCCGGTATCACGCAAAAGCTCGAGCGTATCTGGAATCGAAATGTGAAAGACTCGCCGCGCGAGGTGACGCACTTCGATGGCGGTGAACGCCTTGATATGGAGATCAGGATCGAGAGCGCGCAGACCGCGCAGGAGGTCCAAATACCAATCCTTCTTCAACGTCGGATGCAAGCCCCCGACCATGTGCACTTCGGTTATTCCAAGGGGTAGCGCTTCAGCGACTGCCCGGATGATCTCCTCACGCGCATATTCAAAGGCATGGACGTCGCGTTTCTTCGCCGCGAAGGCGCAGAACTGGCAGGAGAGTACACAAATGTTGGAATAATTGATGTAACGGTTGTGGATATAGCTGGCGTAGTTTCCATTTTTTCGCTCCCGCACGACATTGGCGATCATCCCGAGCGGGTTGAGATCCTTCGAGCGATACAGAGCGAGAGCATCGGCCTCTGAAATTCGTTCATTCGCCTCCACTTTTTCGGCGATCGGCCTGAGTTCTTTTGGAATAAGCAGGTAATTCATCCCTGCCAGGGTCAAAGCCTGGCGCGACCAAGCATGCACAGAGCGCTTCCACCTTGCAACAAAAACCATGGCGGCGAATGTAAGGAAGCAGATTTTTGTCAGTCGCCAGATTCTTAGCAAATTTCGCTCATGTACACGTCCAAGTGACCGATGTCTGGCAAAGACCAAGGAACCGTGGGAAAATCGGAGGAGGATACTGAAGACGTGCGGCTCATGCAGTTGGTGGGTCGAGGCGATACGGGCGCGTTCGAGGAGCTGATCGAACGTCACCAAAGTCTTGTCGCTGGCACGGTGGCGCGCATGCTCGGCAGTAACTCCGATGTTGAAGACATCGCGCAGCAAGTTTTCATCCGCGTCTGGAAAAGCGCCCGCCGATATGTCCCGAGCGCAAAATTCACGACCTGGCTGCTGAAAATTACACGTAATCTCGTGTTTAATGAGTTGCGCCGTTCCAAGCGCCATGCGCATGTGCCGCTCCAAACCAATCCCGGCGCGGAGGAATTCCCGGTCAAGGATGAAGTTAACCCGGCTCCAGACGCATCACTTCTGGAAAGTGAACTCCAGCAAGCGATCGAAGAGGCGATCACACAACTCCCGGAGAGCCAGCGCATGGCCTTGATTCTGCGACGCTATGAGCAGCTCAGCTATGAGGAAATTTCCGAAGTCCTCGATCTCTCCGTGCCCGCAGTCAAAAGCGTTCTCTTCCGCGCGCGAACGGAGCTGCGCGCGCGCTTAAGCAGGTACCTGGCTTAGACAAAGAGAATCCCTCGCTCTGAGCCTCGTTCGGTCGGCTCGATTCGCCGGCTTTCAGCCTGTTGGGCCAACAGAGATCTTGCCTGTCACTTTCAGCCTCGCTCGTCCGGGTCAATTACGCGTCCGCGGACTCGCCGAATTTGCGTGTGATGCGTGAGCACGTGCACACGTCCGTCGGTCCCGCGAAAGAACGCGCTCATTATCCAGCTAACGATGCTGATAATAATCGCGCCCCAGAATGCGCGCCAAAAGCCGGGGACCTCAAAACATGGCACTATCTCGCCAACGAATTTCAACATCAGTGCATTGATAATCAAAATAAACACGCCCAGCGTCACGAGAATCAATGGGAGGCTTAACAACAGCAAGACAGGACGAATAAAGGCGTTCACAATCCCAAGCAGAAGCGACGCGGCCAGGAGACAGCCGATCCGATCGCCGTAACTGATCCCAACAATCGGTGCGGCCACAAACACCGCAAATGTCGTTACAAACCAGCGGAAAACGAAATGTTGCATACAAAGAAGTTATCGTGATTTAGGGTTCCGCCAAACGCAGGCCAGAAACAACTTGCCAATCCTCTGATGCGCAGTAAACGAATTAAAATCATCAACCCCAATCAATCTGTGCCGAAAAAGAACAAAATTGTCCAAGCCGAAATTGGAGGTGGACCGGACGAAGCTGGCGGATCACCTCTCGGAACTAAATCCAAAAAAGCGCCGCCTCGCATGTCGGCAACGAGGAAAGCCACTGAACCGTCTGCCAAGAAAAGTGTGATTGCGCGAAAACCAAAGGTCTCGATGCCGCCCGAGGCAGGGCCAGCAGCGCACCCGTCAGACGAAGAAATTCGCATGCGCGCCTATTTCATTTCAGAACGCCGCCGCCGATTCGCGCTGCCGGGTGACGCCGATTCGGATTGGCTCGAAGCCAAACGCCAACTCCTCTCCGAAATTGGTCCGCGCTGATGTAGAGGCGGCCGTGTCGCTTGCAATGACATGACTTGCCGGGAACAGCGAGCGGTTGCGAGTTTTTGTTATGGAGGGACGCCATAGATGGCGTCTCTCCAATCATCAATGGAACACGCGATTGTCGATCTGACAGATGCTTTGCGCGAACGCCTCGCCATCATTCGCGATGACGAAAGTCGACGCGATGCACAAGCCCACCTTGCGCGATTGAGCGCCGTTTCGGAAAAGATCGACAAGCTGTCAGCAGCACTGCCGCGTCCCATCGACCCGCGGCTTGCGCATTATCTCCAGCGTCGAAGCTTCGACAAAGCGCTCGAATTCCTCGAACACTGCAGCGGCGATCTGCGACCGTCGAATTAAATTCATCGATGCCACAGAGCATCGCTACAAGTTCCTGGCGCGAATACAACTCACCACCACGACTAATGTTCTATCTGATTCCGCTCGTCGAGCCATGGTAGGACTGGGCCAGCGGCTTGTCGTCGCACGCAGAGGGAATGCGGCCGTACTGGTACGTGGCTTGGGACCCTTCTGGTGGAAGCTTCACCATGACGAGCGTGCCGCTGGCCGACCTGAGACTTATACAGAGGCAGGCACCCGCCGGCTCCAGCGCGACATAAGGAGTATCGGGTGGTGCGGCGGAGTCGGCGACTCCGGATCGGATTTCCGGAAACTGGAACCCGGGCATCTGCGCCCGGATCACCGCGGCATTGTCAGTCAATGTGCCGCTCGACCGCGCGTGAGACCTCAGGGCGGAGTACACCTGCTGGACGAGAAACATCGCGCGCCTGTCCCGATTCGGTCGGCTCGCGGGATCCAGAGCTTCCGTCAGGTCAACGCGCCAGGCTCCGTTTTCGAACGAGAGGGTATAGGTGTAACGGCTGCGACCTCGGCCGAAGAATCCGAAGAAGCGATCATACGTGTAGCTGGCGGAGACCAGGGCGGTCGTGCCCGACACGCGCTCGACGCGGATCCGGTTTGTCTCGAAGTCGGGTAGCTTTGCAGTCGCTGGCGAGTAATCGCAGAAGGATCGCTCCAGTGTCGAACGACCGGCCACGGCCGCCGTTGCGAGCTCACGGCTTCGAGCCGAAAGCGCGGCAACGACAGCCGCGCAGTCTCCACGACGCGCGGCGTCGATGTAGTCGCGCAGCGCCCTCGCCGGCAATTCCAAGCCGCTCAACGGCGACGGTCGATCGGCCAGAAACCACCAGAGGCCGGCGACCACCGCTATCGCGAACAGTGCGTTTCTTAAGATTCTCTTGGCGGATTCCATGATTTTGCTTTTTGGTTTTGCTTTCGGGTTTGTGTTGATTCGGGGATATGCGTAATAGGCCTAACGAGAATGGAGCTGCGGGGATGCGAGCGACATAGATTGGCAAGCCGAAAAGCCGAGTAAGCGGGAGCGCACGAGTCAACGAGATCAGCCACCGCTGCGGCGCTGAGCGCGGCAAAGCTCTCAACTCTGATCTATCAACCACCAACCTCCTTAGTACGGCGCTTTATCCGATTCTGTCTTCACTCGTTCGTCCGAGTGCGATCCAGTTTACCTCCCACGTTTTGCCCCCATCATCTGAGAACGATTGTTCAAAACGGCACGAGTCCGGTTTGATATCCGAGATGACAAAGTGGACAAGGATGGCCCGGCCATTAAATGGTTCCTGATCAAAAAACTCGCCGCGACCATTTTTGAATTCAACGATCGTCGGCTGGCTCATGGTGCCACCGCTGCTGCTGGCGAAATTGAGGCTCCACTGGTGAGACTGAGGATTGTAGAGCCGCAGGTTCAGACCTTCGATATGGCCTTCCGGACCATCGACCTCGAGTTCTATCAGATTGGCGCGCCCATTCCAAATCTTCCGAACGACGCTTGTCCCTTCATATTCGACCCAGGTATTGGAGCCACTCAGGGGGCGCTGGAGGCGCCAAAGGCGCGTTTTCCAAATGCCAATTCAAAGTCGAAATCGTGTCCGCCATCTCGCTGCGCGAGGACAGATTGCGGGCCGGCGCTTGATGCTTTTGAGTCCTGCTGGGCAAATCCCCGGAGGGGTTGCGAGATAACAACCACGATGCAGGCGAGGATATAAGTCCTCATATTCTGGAGGGCATTCATACTACCGTTTTAGTTTATGGATTTCTTCGATTTGTACGACTCACGACCGATTTTCGCAAGCTTTCGCCACAAGCGCAGCACATCTCCAGGCGTGCTCTTCAGCGTCTCGGGTTGCCATCGGGCAAAATAGCATATGTGATATTGAGGTCTAACGAGAAGAAGCTGAGCGACGACCACCGGAAACGGGCCTGGCTGGAAGGGAAAGGGCG